>DASZWQ010000025.1 GCA_035546535.1 Pirellulales bacterium
GAACTCAACGGGCTGCGACATCGCAGGGATGCGATGGCAAAATATCGACGTAAGTCGTTATTTTGCGAGTCGTGCGAAGCTTTGCTTCGCACTTGGCGAGGTTGAAAAAAGCCACGAGGGCTTTTTTCAACAGGCTGTTAGACGCCCACGGGCGTTTTATCACAGCGACTTGCGGATCGCGCGGCTTCGATGGGCCGCGGCAATTAGGGACGCCAGCCCCAGCCCCAACAGGGCGCATGCCGAGGGCTCAGGCGCGATCACATACGGACTGACATCGAAATAAGACGTGGTGTTGGTGTGAGACACACCGGCCTGGGTGAGGATGTACTGATCGGTCAGGTAAGTGACCGGATCGTGATAGGCCAGGTTGTCTGCCATCAGAATCGCGTTGGCCATCAATCCTTGTATGACGGTACCGGGATGGAAGCCGTCGCTGAGGAATTCGTTCGTGCCGCCGGTTCCGCCGGTGTCAGTCATCGTTACTCCGCCCACGATCGACGAGGTGAGCGAGCTTTGGGCGACAGCGTACATGTCGATGACCGGAAAATGGTGCTCCTTGGCCAGCGCGAGAATCTGCTGGTTGAGGGATTGAATCACCAGCGACACGGCGGCTCGCTGCGTGGCGTTGGGATAGTGAGAACGGTATTGGGGCGTCAAGCCGAGATCGGGAACCGTCGCCAGAATCATGTGCGTGTTAGGATTCTCGGCCAACGTTGCATTAACCGACGCGGTGATGTTCGCCATGATGCTGGAGACGTAGGCGATCTCGGTGGGATCGTTCAGCGGGTTGTAGGAATGATTTGCGGCGTTGTTGTAAATGGTGGTGTAGGGCGAGCCGTTGAAATCATTCGCGCCGATCATCTCCACGACGAGCTTGATGTTGCCGGCCGTGATATTCGCTTGCAGATTGCCGACCTGCCCGGAAAGATCGGTCGATTTTTCGCCCGCCACCGCGGCGTCGTAAGTCAGCAGCGTTTGGCCAAGCACGGAAGCTGGCGGGCCGAAGTTGTAGCCATTCTGCGCAAGCAGATCGACCCAATTGAATTGCGTGCCGTTGTAGAAAATGCTGTAGTTGAACTCTGGCGCTAGCGGCAACCAGAAGGAATATTGCATCGACATGCTGTCGCCGTAGACGCCGATGCCATCGCCGGTGAGAACGCCGGCACGTAGTGTCGCGGCAAACGCCACGATAAGAACGAAGCAACCTGTCGTGATCCTCACGAGCGCATCTCCCCGTACCTCTGGTCAAGTTGTTTGACCCGTGCGCGCCCCAGCGACTCCCCGAGTGCTGCGAGTATAGCCGAATTATCTGCGCGGCGTGGAAAACCGATCGATTTCGGTTGGTAATTGACCGGCTGTCGAGAGCCTGCGCGATCGGGAGAACGCAGAAGATTACCCCTACTTCGACTCTTGACCTGACTCACTTTGCAATGTAAAGTATTCGTCGTCGCAGGCCGCCTTAGTTTCCGGCGAGGCAGCACCGTGGAATACAACGAAGCGCTCTCACAGATTTCCGAGATTCATGCCCATCTCGCCAAGGGGGAGATTTATCGCGGCTTTCGTTCGATTCCGGTGGCGATTTCCGGGCTGGTGGGATTCGCGGCCGCACTGCTCGCCCCACGATTGTCGCCCAGCAGCGATTTGTTCGGCGCTCTCGAGTATTGGGTCGTGGCCGGTGTGATCTGCGGCCTGGTCGGCTTTTCGGAAACCGCCGTCAACTATGTGGTGCACGAAGACGCTCCCGCGCGTCGCCGCTCGCGCCGCGTGCTGGGTCAATTCGTGCCGGGATTGGTGGCGGGAACGGGGCTCACGTGGTGCATCGCGCGGGCTGGCGATGCGTATCTGCCGATGTTGCCAGGTCTATGGGCCGTGGTGTTTGGACTCGCCATTTTTTCCGCCCGACCCTACCTGCCGCGCGCGAGCGGCTGGGTCGCGCTGTGGTACCTGGCCGCCGGATTGTTGTGGATTTCAATTCGGCCCGCGGATGCCTGGCAATTTGCTTGGATCGTCGCGGGCACCTTCGGCATCGGGCAGTTCGGCGCGGCGGTTGTGTTGTTTTGGAATGTGGAGCGACTCGATCATGTCTAAACGATCGAACTCGAATCCGGCCGCTACGATCGCCAGCGGTCGCTTTGCCTACCAGGGCTTGGAACGCGTGCTGCACGAAAAGGCACGGCTGGGGATCATGACCTCGCTCGTCACGCGGCCCGAGGGGTTGCTCTTCAACGAGCTGAAGCGCCTGTGCGAGCTGACCGACGGCAATCTCAGCCGGCATCTCGACACACTGCGCGAAGCGGGGCTCGTGGAATTATGGAAGGGATTCGAGAACAAGCGGCCGCAGACGTTGTGCCGGCTATCGCGCGCCGGTCGCGATCGCTTCTTGAAATATCTTGCTGAGTTGGAACGCGTCGTTCATGACGCGCAACATTCGGCCGAGCACAAGCCGGCGCCGTCGTCGTTGCCGCCGGGCTGGGTGCCGGTTTAGAGGGTAAACACGCAAGTTTTTTTTTGCCAGGAGGCTTTGCGATGCAAAGCAGTTGCTCGCGGAAATCTCTTCGCCATATCGCCATCATCATGGACGGCAACGGCCGTTGGGCCCAACGGCGCGGCGCGCCGCGCACCGACGGGCACCAGGCCGGCGGTGAGGCGGTCCGACGCGTCGTCGAAGCCGCGCCCGACCTGGGGATCGGCACGCTCACGCTGTTCGCCTTCGCGGCGGCCAACTGGCAAAGGCCGGCCTCGGAAGTCGCCGCGCTCATGAAGCTGTTTCACGAGTACCTCGTTAACGAAACCGAATTGTGTTGTCGCAAAGGCGTGCGGCTGTCGCTGGTGGGGCGGCGCGATCGATTACCCCCTTCGCTGCGCACCACGATCGCGGCGGCCGAGCAAGTGACCCGCCCGGGCGGGACCTTGCACCTGCGGTTGGCGATCGATTACTCCTCGCGCGAGTCGATCGTCGCGGCAGCGCGCCGCATGGCGGCAACGCGCGGCTGCGGCGAAATATCAATCGAAGATTTTTCGCGTTTGGTCGCTGCCGATCGGGGCGTCGATGACGACGTGCCCGAGGTCGACCTGGTGATACGGACGGGCGGCGAGCGGCGATTGAGCGACTTTCTGTTGTGGGAAAGCGCGTTTGCCGAGCTCTATTTCACCGACCGCATGTGGCCGGAATTCACCGCCGATGATCTGGCCGCGGCCGTCGCCGATTTCGAGCGTCGCGATCGCCGCTTCGGTCGTATCTCGACTGAGAGCCTGGCGCCGGCCCTTTAGATGCACGAGAGCGCTGCGGCGCGTTTTGAAGGTGCCAAAGACCTCATCCACAGATTACACAGATTGATTGATGAAGCGTGCTAACACTCCCGGCAAATCCATTCTAAAAATCTGCGCCATCTCTGTAATCTGCGGATGCATTTTTGTCCCGACAGTTGCCATGGAACATGGACCTCGGCGAGCCACGATCAAACGAAGCAGATGCTGCGAGGCGGTTACGAAAAAGCCTCTCCCCGCGCGGGCGGGGAGAGGCTTCGGATCCGCATTAAAATCGCAACAGACGAGCTTTACTTCGGCTTCGTCGAATACGGGAAGTCGTCCGTGCGGAAGGGCGAAGCAGGCAACCCGGCGCCGTTATACAGGTTCACGAGCGGGTAGTTCGCCCATCCCATCCGCACGCCGACCGGTTCCTTCACGGCCGGGCTGCTGACGACGACCTTGTCTCCTTGCAACTCGGCGTGAGCATTCACGAACTTCTGATCCTTGCCGGCAATCGTGAAGCCGTACAGCTCGCCGCTGCCGCCGCGGGCAACCAGTCCACCGTCGGTGTGCTTGAAGCTGAGCACGACCTTGTTGCCGTCGATCTTTTGCTCGTAGTACTCGGGGCCGGAATAGGGAACTTTTTCGGCGTACGCGAGGGCCCGCGCCGCTAAGGCCAGGCGACCCCCGACGGGCGCCTTCCACTTCGGATGAATGTCGGCCTCATCGCCGTAGTCAGTAATCACGGCCATGCCGACCGACGGTAACGATTGGGTGGAATACAACTGCGAGTCGCGCAACTCGGCCCAGGCACAATCCTTGGGCTCGAAGTCGATCTTCATGAACGGCGCTAACTGCACGAGCAGGAAGGGGAAATCGCCTTGGCCCCATTTGGCGCGCCAATCTTTGATCATCGTGGGGAAGAGAGTGCGATATTCGTAAGCGCGGCCGGCGTTCGACTCGCCCTGGTACCAGATAGCGCCGCGAATGGCGTACGGCAACAGCGGATGGATCATGGCGTTGTAGAGTCCTGCCGGGCTGTTCGGGCTTTCGGTCGCGGGGGCCGAGCCGTAGTTCTTCAATGAGGGTTCCGCGGCCAGCGCCTCGTGGCTTGTCCAGGCTTCGGCCGGCGTGCCGCCATAATTGGTGCTGATCATGCCGACCGGCACTTTCAACTGTTGCTGCAGGTCGCGCCCAAAGTGATAGGCCACGGCCGAAAAGTCACCGACACTTTGCGGACCGCATTCGACCCACTTGGCGTCGACGTCGGTCTGCGGCTGCGGCGTGGCGCGGCGCGGAATCGTGATCAAACGGATCTGCGGATTGGCCGAGTCCTTGACGACTTGCTGGGGGTTGTCGCTTTGATTCACCGACCATTGCATGTTCGATTGCCCGCTGGCGATCCAGACCTCGCCCACCAGCACGTTGGGAATCTTGATCGTGTTTTCACCGGCGATCGTCAATTCGAAGGGTCCGCCCGCCTTCAAGGGCGCGAGCTCCGCGCGAAAGCGCCCGTCTTTGCCCGTCGCGGTGACGGTCTGCCCCTGGATCGAGATCGTTACTTTTTCGCCATCGGCGGCGGTACCCCAGACGGGAACTTTGACGCCCTGTTGCAGGACTGCACCGTCAGAAAAGAGCGCGGCGGGCTTCACGGCGGCGGATGCCGCATTGGCGAAAAGAGACAGCACGCCGAGAGCGAACAGCGAATACGCGAGCGAGCGAGACTTCATCGATCGGACTCCTGCGGTGGGAAAGTGCGGTGGGTCGTCGAGGCGCCTTCAAACGCGACCTCGAACGCGGGCCTAGTATAGCCGCCGGCGGGGCGAAACTCACGCAGCCCGAGAAACAGGGTACCCTTCGACCGTAAAATCAGACTGGGCAAGGCGAAATGCCCGCTTCGGGGTAGAATACGAAACGGGGCCAGTTCCGTCACCGGCGGCGAATCGCCGCAGATTTCCGAAGGGATGCGGAGAGACGATTGTGAACAAGCGAGTTTCCGGACAGACCTGGTTCCTGGCGAGCGTGATCGCGGCCAGTTGCGCCGCGGTGGCGTACGTCGTTTTGGTCGATGCCCCCTCGCGACAGATCTCGGCGGCGGGGCCCGCGAAACGATTGTCGCTAGAGAAGATCCCCTTTGACGGCACCCAGGCCTATGAGTATTTGCAGGATATCTGCGCGCTGGGCTCGCGTGTCAGCGGCTCGCCCGGCATGATCCGCCAGCAGGAAATCCTGCGCGAGCATTTCGAGAAGCAGGGAGCGAAGGTGGAAATGCAGCCATTCCGCGTACGCCACCCGGTGGAAGGCACTGCCGTGGAAATGGCGAACATGATCATTCAGTGGCAGCCGGATAAAAAGGATCGGCTGCTGGTCGCCGCGCACTACGACACGCGGCCCCGGCCCGATCAAGACCCGGTCGACCCGCGGGGACCGTTCCTCGGCGCCAACGACGGCGCCAGCGGCGTGGCGCTATTGATGCAGCTGGGTGAATACGTGAAATCGCTGGACGGCAAGCTGGGTGTCGACTTCGTGCTGTTCGATGGCGAGGAGTTCATCTTCAGCGATCGCGACGAGTATTTTCTCGGGTCGACCCATTTTGCCGAGGATTACGTGGCCCATCCTCCCGGCCACAGGTACAAGGCGGGCGTCCTGCTCGACATGATCGGGGACAAAGACCTCGAGATTTATCAGGAGGGGAACAGCGTTGATTGGCCCGCTTCGCGCTCCGTGGTAAATTCGGTGTGGGCCATGGCCAAGAAGCTGGGCGTCCGTGAGTTCGTGCCTCGCGTGGGCGTGACGATCAACGACGATCACATACCGCTCAACCGCAAGGCCAAGATTCCGACGTGCGACGTGATCGATTTTGATTATCCGTACTGGCACACGCGCGGCGACACCGCCGACAAATGCTCGGCGCTCTCGCTGGCCAAGGTTGGCTGGGTAATCAGCGAGTGGCTGAAGAAGTCGGTGCAATAAACCCCACGGGGCAGGCAAGGTCAGAGTGGTGCATGGCCGGAGTGCTCTTTCCCGCCGGAGTCCTTGGTCTGGCAGTCGCCATGCTCGTGGCGCATCGCGCCAGTTGGCAGCGAGCACAAGCGCGTATCCGCAACGCCGTCGACCTGGCGTTTCGCTATAGCCAGTTCCGCCGCCGGATGCAGTCCAGTTCCCTGCTGGCGTTGATCGGGCCGACGATGCTCGTTGGCATGCAGCTATCGCCCGATCGATCGCCGAAGTTGTATGTGACACTTTGGCTTATGGTCACATTGGCCACCTGCTGGATCGGTTGGTTGGCGGTCGTGGACGCCGTGGCTTCGGCCCGGCATTTCCGCCGGCTCGGACGCGAACGAGCCATCGCGCGGGACGGGCTGAAGCGCGAGTTCGAGCGCATTATCGCCGCGCGAACTTCGGCCGACTCGGACCCCACGAGCACAGATTTCGAAACGCCGCCGTCGACCGAAGCGGATCGTGTGTGACCCGGTCGTCCCGAGCGGAATCCAAGGAGAGCTTGTTTCTCCCGATTCGTGCCTGAAATTCCCTTGGCGCGTGCAAGATCCCAGCGAGCGGCGGCGCGAGGCCCGGGAGTTCGGGCAAAGGTTAAGGCCGAATTGACGTGTTCGGACGAACGTCTTACGATTGGCGCAGTCGCTGCGACCGTGGCGGTCGAACCGAGGATCGATTGGGGCAGGGCCAACGCATTTCCGGACACCAACAGGTGCGCCAGATGCGCGATTACCGACTCGGCGACTGAACAGAACGAAGGGCATTCACGCGGCTTCGCCATAAGAGGCGCGGCCGGGATAAATTATCATGGACGGCGTGCGGATTTCGGTGGCGCTTGCGCCGCTTACGCTCTACTTGCTCTTGCTCGCGTGGCTCAATTTGCTCCGCCGGCCGGTGCTCGTGACCGGCACGCGTGATATCGCGGCTCTGGGTTTCGGCATCTCGGGCATGCTGTTGGTGGGCCCGATCGAACTTTTGCACCCGATTAGCGCGGTGAATCAACTCGGCCCCTATATCTGGGTACTTTCCGTCGGGCTCTATTCGCTGAGCCTGGCTTTGTGGATCTTGTTCGCCCGGCCGCGGCTGACGGTTTACAACATCTCGGTCGACCAGTTGCGGCCGCTCTTGGCCACGGCCATCGAAGGGCTCGATTCGCAGTATCGCTGGGCCGGCACTTGCCTGTCGCTACCGAACCTCGACGTACAACTGCACCTGGAAAGCAACGGCTTGATGCGGAACGTCTCGCTGGTGGCCAACGGCGACCGGCAGAATCCGGCGGGCTGGCGGCAGCTCGAATTGGCGCTCGCCCAGCAGTTGGTACCGGCACAAGCCCGACCGAACGTGTGGGGCCCCGGGCTTTCCGTGGCGGCACTCCTGATGGGCGCCGTCGTTGCCTGGTATGCGCCGTTGAGCCACACCATCGTGATCGCGGCGCTGCGTGACATGCTGCCGTTTTAGCCGCCTGCCGCCGATCGACCGATTACTTTTTGGCGGCCGCTTTCGCCTTGGCATCAAGCGAACGTGCCTTGAGCGTAGGATCGCTCTTCAGGGGCAGCTGAACGGCTCGCCCGGTTTCCGCCGCCTTGTAGATAGCCAGAATGATCTCGACGCTGCGGCGTCCCTGCGCTCCGTCGATCGCCGGATCGCGATTCTTTGCGATCGCTTCGGCCACATCGCGGAACTGCAGCGTGTGGCCGTGGTGGCCGATCGCCGCCGGGTCGCTTGCGCCGCCGCCGGTGCTTTTCTTTTCGCCCATCTGCTTGTAAATCGCCCCGTCACGTGCTCGCTTCTTGGCGAAGTCCCACTTCACGATGTCTTCCTCTTCCATCACGGCCGAGCCCGTCGAGCCGTGGATCTCGATGCGCTTCAAGTAGCCGGGGAAGGCTGCGGTGCTGGCCTCGATGACGCCGAGCGCACCATTGGCAAAGCGAATCGTGGCGACGGCCGTATCTTCGACCGCGATGCGCTCGTGGGCCAGAAGGCCCGTTTGTGCGCTGATTTCCACGGCCGGTCCCATGAACCAGGTAAGCAAGTCGACGCTGTGAATCGCCTGGTTCATAAGCGCCCCGCCGCCGTCGAGCTTCCAAGTGCCCCGCCAAGCGCCGCTGTCGTAATACGATTGCGGCCGGAACCATTTCACGTACGCATCGCCCATCGTGAGTCGGCCGAAGCGCCCTTCGTCCAGCGCCCGGCGGATCATCTGGCTGGAGGTGTGGAAGCGCGAGGGAAAGATCGCCGACAGCTTCACGTTCGCCTTGCGGCACGCCCCGATGATCTTGTCGCAGCGCGAAAGGGTAATTTCGAGCGGCTTTTCCACGATCACATGTTTGCCGGCCTTGGCCGCGGCGACCGCCGGCTCCATATGCGCGCCGCTGGGCGTGCCGATCGTGACGACGTCGACCGCCGGGTCGGCGAGCATCTGGTTGAGATCATGGTAGGCCCGGCAACCAGTTTCGGCCGCCAGACGATCGGCGGCGGCGGGAAACGCATCGAAGCAGGCCGCGAGCTTCGCGCCGCGCACGTCCGCGATCGCCCGGGCGTGAAACTTCGCGATCATCCCACAACCGATAACGCCGAAACCAAGTCCCATCGCGGTGCTGTCTCCTGGAGCATTTGTCTCGCGCAGGCCGACGACACGACCCCGCTGCGCGAGCGGCGAAAAGCCGGATTATAGTGACACGCGCCGTCGGTCACCAGCACTTACGAGGCCGAAGTGACCATGATGAACGTGGAGAACGCATTGAGCGACGCATGCGTCACGATGCTCGGCCAGATGCGGTGCGTTTGTCGATACAAATACCCCAGCACCAAGGCAAAGAAAAATAGCGGTACCGCGCTGGGGCCATATTCGAGATGCACGATGGCGAAGATAAACGAGCTCAGCACAATCGGCATTGCCGACGGCTCGGGTGCTGAAACAAGTGCGCGAGCATACGTTTCCGCAGCCGGCGGCGCGGCGATTTCGGTGAAAAGAACCGGTCGTGCCGCATCTGGATTTTTTTCAAGCTCCGTGGCCGGTGCCGGCTTATCAGCAGAATGGTCAACGCCTCGCTCGGCAAAGCGCGCCTCGAGCCATCCCTGCAGGACCACACGGAAGAAAAACTCTTCGGTCACAGGCGCCACAATCACTGCGGTTAGGGCGGTGGCCAGCAGCATGAGCGGGCTCGGATGCGATTGCAGGACATCGGTCACCGGGTGCTCGGCCGGGATGAAATGCGAGGCCGTCCACTGGATGAGGTAGATCGGAATGCTGGCGGCGACAAAACCCGCGAAGCCCAGTCGGAAATCGCGCGGCAATTGCGAGCAGTCGATCCCCAAGTCCAATAGATTGGCCCCACGCGAGCGCAGCCACGCGACGCCGACCGCCAGCGCGAGGGCCGTCCCGCAAGCGCCAGCAACAATCAGGGTGAAGGTTCGCGACGTCTTGGACTCGGCTTTATCTGAGTCGGCCTCTGCGTCGGCAGTGCTACTCTCCGAGGACTTCTCTGTTGCAGCTGTCGTGGCGACTTCGGCCGATTCGTGAACTGCCACTGCTTCGCTATCGTCCCGTCCAGGCATGCTCACCACCGCTAATCGAGCGCATAGTCCCACGATCGCAATCGTGCTTACGGCCACGATCACCACGTCGCGCGGCCCCCACGGGACTGGCACACGTGGTTCGTACGGAACGGCGGGATGCCCGGCCGAGCGCAGCGCGAAGATATAGTTCCACAGCGCGACGCAGCCGATCACGATCGCCACGATCAAGCCAAGTTGCACGGCGCCGATTGGAACCATCGAATGCCCAGCGAAACCCGAGGCCTGCCAGATGCCACCGCGGAGCGGCGTGACAACGTCATGCCGGCATCAGCCGACTAATTGTTCAGCATGTTGACCGCGGCGCGAATATAGACCAGGCCCGAGTAGATCGTGAGCAGCACCGCGGACCAGATGCTGGCAATGAGCAGGTATTCGATCACAACCGGTACGGTATCCGGCTCGTAAGAGAGATAAAACAGCGCTGTGCCGATTGCCACGCATTGCAGAACCATTTTCAACTTGCCCGACATGCTCGCCGAAAAATCGGCCCCTTGCTGTTCGAGAAAGCTGCGCAATGCGGTCACCAGTAGCTCCCGCCCGACGATCACCACGACCATCCAGGCCTGCAGGTAATGCTGTAGTTCGGGAATCGCGGCCAGGAAGATGAAGCTACCGCAGACGATGATCTTGTCGGCAAACGGATCAAGGATCCGGCCGAGCGTCGTCACCATGCCGTAACGGCGGGCCAGATAGCCGTCGACCCAATCGGTCGAAGCCGCCACCAGAAATACTACGAAAGCCGCTATGTAAAGCTTGAAAGCGATCAACGCAAAGAGCACGATCGACAGCGCCAGCCGTAGCGCCGTCAGTTGATTAGGCAGATTGAAGGCCGTCGCCGTGGCCATGTTTTTCGTGCTCACCGTCATGGCTCCGCTCGCTTATCGTGGTTTGCCCACCGCCGCGGCAATCAGGTCGTACCCGTGCGCGGCCACGATTTCGCTTTTCACCAGTCGGCCAGGGCGCAGGCCCCTACCAGTAACATAGACCACGGTATCGACGTCGGGGGCATCGGCATACGTGCGGCCGATCCAGGCGTCCTTTTCTTCGGGCACCGGCCGATCGATCAGTACGTCAAAGGTTTGCCCGACGCGCGATGCACTGAACCGAAGGGCAATCTCCTGCTGTACGCCCATCAACTCGTTGCGCCGCGACTCTTTGACCGCTTCGTCCACGTGGTCCGGCAAACGGGCTGCCGGCGTATCGGGCTCGAACGAATAGGTAAACACGCCCAGCCGCTCGAAGTTCTGCTCGCGCACGAAATCCACCAGCTCTGCGAACTGCTCATCCGTTTCGCCCGGGAAACCAGCAATGAAGGTGGTGCGCATGACCAGGTTCGGAATGCGTCGCCGCAGTTTCACGAGCAGCGCCTCGGTTTCCTGCCGATTCACGCGCCGTTGCATGCGCCGCAACATCGTGTCGTTGATGTGCTGGAGCGGCATATCGAGATACGGAACGATGCGTTTGGCGCTGGCGACGACTTCGACAAGCTCGTCGGTGAAGTACATCGGATACAGGTACATCACCCGGATCCAATCGAGCCCCTCGACCTGATCCAACTCGGCCAAGAGTTCGGCCAGTCGTGGCCGACCGTACAGATCCAGCCCGTAGTAAGTCGTGTCCTGGGCCACGATGTTCAGCTCGCGGACGCCATCGGCCACCAGCTCACGGGCTTCGGCGAGCACTTCTTCGATCGGCTTGGTGGCGTGCTTGCCGCGCATCTTGGGGATCGCGCAAAAGGTACAGAGCCGGTCGCAACCCTCGGAGATTTTCAAATAGGCGAAGTGCCGCGGCGTGATGCGCAACCGGCTGCGGTCCGACAAAGGCGCCGCCGGGGCCGGCTGAAAAACGCTGCGTTGCTCGTGCAGTCCGCCGATCATGCGGTCGGCCACCTTGGTGACCGATTCGCGGCCAAAAACGCCGACGATGTAGTCGATCTCGGGGCACTGCTGGAGCAGGGATTCTTTTTCGCGCTCGGCCAGACAGCCCGAGACGATCACGCCCCGGGTGCCGCCGCGCCGCTTGAGCTCGAGCATTTCACGAATGGCACCGTAGGACTCGGTCCGCGCCTGCTCGATGAAACCGCAGGTATTGACCACCACAAGGTCCGCCCCCTGCGGCTCCGGAACCAGGCGATATCCATCCAACTGCAAGAGGCCCAGCATGCGCTCGCTATCGACCAGGTTCTTCGGGCAACCGAGGCTGATGAAGGAGTAGGTGCCCTTCTCGGGCCCCCCCTTGGTTTGGGCAGGGGGCGCCTCAGGCCTGGTTGGTCGGTCGACGATGGGAAGCAAACGGACAACTCCGTAAAAATGCAACGGTTGAAACGCGCGCCGGTGAGCACTACCGCGCGACGACGCCTACGGCCGCCCGAACTGCGGCGTGATGCGACTCGCCCCGAACTTCTGAAATGCTACTGGATTACCGTCCGGCTGACGACCCGAACCCCGCACCCCCATTCTCGATGGTCGGGCGCGATTGACAAGAGACCACGATGCTAAGCGATTATGCAGCCGGCGAATGTTGTATGTGCGGTCGCCTCTGCGTCACGTTGCGCCATCCACGAGTTACCACGCCCTATATGGCCCCGTTGCAGTCAACGAGTTACCCGCCGACAGCTGTCTAGTCCGGGCGAGTTTTTCAACGTGACTTGGAACTAACTCTGGAAGTTAGCCACTCCTGCTGTATAGTGTACATAAGTATACTTATTGGCGGAGGGCAAGATGCTCCCAGAGATTCCGGCCGAAGAGCTGGCCGCCTGTCTCGATCGGACCGCTGCGCGACTTCTGAAGCGCTGCGCCGTGCGTCGGCCTCCGGTCGACGCCTTGCGCATGGCGGCGGCACTGGGGATCGAAATCGCCTTTGACGCGGGCCAGGCGATTCGGGCGCGGTACGTCGAGTTGCGCGCCGCGCGCGGCGGCAATCCACGACCTGCCATCCTGCTGCGGCCCGAGCCGCGTTCGGAGCGGCGTCAATGGGCCGTGGCGCACGAATTGGGGGAGCGCGAGGCGGCGGTCGTCTTCCAACGCCTGGCGATCGACCCCCGCGCCGCGCCGCCGACGGCGCGCGAATGGGTGGCCAATCAATTGGCGAATCGCATTCTGCTGCCGACCCGCTGGCTAGCGGCCGCGGGCGCGGCATGCGGCTGGGATTTGCTCGCGCTGAAAGAACGATTTTCCACTGCCAGCCACGAGCTCATTGCGCGTCGCATGCTCGAGTTCGAGCCCCCCGTGGTGGTCACGATTTTCGATCATGGCAAGCTGTCGTTTCGCCAGGGCAATCGCGGCGGGCGGTTGGCCCTCACGCCGCTGGAACGCACGTGCTGGCGCTCGTCGCATCTCAATGGCGTCATCGACGCGCGCGCCGACGCGGGCTATACCGTCCGCTGCTGGCCAGTGCACGAACCCGAGTGGAAGCGGGAATTGCTGCGGCTGGATGTACTCGACGAGCCCGAGATGTGGTGCATCGGTGAACCGGCGATGTGCGAGGAATGCGGTTGACGAATCGGCAATGCCTTCAGGCAGGGCCCATCAAACGTCGATCAGCCGTGTTAACGTGGCGCGAAGTTCGTCGATGACGAGCGGTTGGGAGAGCACTGCTGCGGCGCCGGCTTCACGAAGTTGGCGCTCGTCCTCGACGCGGGGAAAGTTAGCGAGCGCGAGCCATCGCGTCGCAGGACAGTCGGACGCCAGTCGGCGTAATTGTTCGAGAGCTTCCGCGTCGCAAGATCCGGCGTCGTAGATGCCGAGTACCGGCTGCGGATTCGCAGCAGCATCTTCGGCCTCACAGCGATGGGCGCGGTAACCGAACCCCGTGCATGCCTCCACGAGCAGCGCTGCCATATCGCGCAATGGGCTGGAAATCGCAACCCTTGCTTCACCGCGATCGCTCAAGTTTGTGTCCGCGCGAAGCAGCCGTTCCTCATCCGTCGCCGTCAGCGGCAATGACAGCGCGCCAAATTCACCTTGTTCCCACGCGGCCAGTTCCTCTGCGAACCAGGCTGGCCAGCGATGCCAATAGACGCGCGGTACGGCCGGCCAGGGATGGCCCGTGCGTGCTTCGCCTTCGCACCACGAGCCGAGGAGGCCGACGACGCGCGTCAGCGGTGCCTGTTGTCGGAGCGACTCGACAACTTCTGCAGTGAATTCACCGGGCCGAGCGGCCAGTACGACGCACAGATCGGGCTCTACCTCGCACGCGAGTTCGCCGCGCCAGGCCGTTTGCACCGTAGCCTCGGTGTGCGCAAAGATTTGCTCGACGCACACGCGAAACTCCTCACGCGCCGTGTCCCCGAGCAGCACGACGCGCAGCGGCCAGCAGGCCGGCTTTTTCGCGGCCGCGGTTTGCCATGTGGCGTTCGAAATCTCGCCAAGTGGCGAGTGCATCGCGTGTTCGCTAATTCGGCAGGTTCCTTTCCTGCTCGGCGATAATCTCGTGAGCGTCGAGGGCACTGCTCGCCCCCCGCAGCGCGATCAGGAACGAGGGCTCGGCCAGCAGTCGGCTCAGTCGCGCCAGGGTGCGCAGGTGCCCGCGATCGTCGGTCGAGCAAATCAAGAAGAAAACGTCGGTGAGCAGGCCGCGGCGGCTGGCAAAAGGCAGGCCACGCTCCGTGACCCCCAACGCCAGGAAAGGGCGCTCAAGGATATTCGAAAGCGGTCGCCGCGGGTGTAGCAACGCCACGCCTGTTTCGAGCGCCGTGGGAAACATGTCCTCGCGCGTGCGCACGGCCTCGGCCATTTTGCCGGGATCCCACAGCCAACCCGTGCGCCCGGCGAGGTCGACTATCGACGTGATCACCGAGTTGCGCGTGCGGGCCGGCAACGGAATTTCAATGGCCGCCGCGGGCAGCATGTCGGCAATCGATATCGTGGGCTCGTCCGAAGCCGCCTGGTCACGCGCGAGCGCCTCTTCGACGCGGGCCAGCTCATGGGCATCGGAAAGTCCGATGCGCTCTTCCAGCCAGTGATGAATTGCGGCCGGGGCGAACCGCCAGGCACCGCCCACTCTGCGGCCGGGCAGTTTGCCTCGTTCCGCAAGCTTCGTGACCTGGCTCAGATCGAGGTGCAGGTAGTCGGCCAACTTCGTGAGGTCGAAATCTTCGTCCGGCATGATTGTCACGCACGAAACATGAACAAAAGACGAATGCTTGCGCAGGCCTGGTGAAATGGGATTGCGCGCCGAGGCCCGTGCTGGCAGGCTTCATTGTCTCGTCATCTTGCCGGAATTGTCCAGCCCAGCCGCGTCCGACGTGGGCAAACGAGCCGCGGGACCGACCTTGACACAAAGCAAGAATTTCGAGAAAGTCCCGCCGCGATTCGAGCAATCGACCTGCACACGTTCGCGATCTTAATCGCGGGCCTACAGGAATTATCGCCCCGCCACTCACCAGGATGGTTCGAGTGGCCAAGAAAAAGACGTGCAAGCAAATCCCGTTCACCGCGACTGCCGGCATGGAGGCCGTAGGGCATGGAGCGTCGGACCCCCATGGTCCGCGGCGTCAGTCTTCGCGAGTTGCTGCCCGAGGCGCAGTTGCTTGGTGCTGACGATATCCGCGTGCAAAGCTGCACGAGCGACTCGCGCCGCTGCCGGCCGGGTGACCTGTTCATCGCGCTCGTGGGCTCGCAGCACGATGGCCATGATTTCGCTGCCGAAGCCGTGAAGCGTGGCGCTGCTGCAGTGCTCGCCAATCGTCCGCTGGCCGGAATTGGCGTGCCGACTTGCTTTGTTCCCGACACGGCAGCCGCCCATGGTCTGGTCTGTCAGGCGCTTGTCGATCACCCGTCGCGACGCTTGCGTGTGATCGGTGTGACCGGGACCAATGGAAAAACAACGACTACGCACCTGATTGCCGGGATTCTTTCGGCGGCGGGGTATCGCCTCGGCATGCTCGGGACGCTGGGTTATTGCGACGGAGAGGTTGTCGCGCCGGCCGATCATACGACGCCCCCTGCTCCGGCGCTCGCGTCGTGGTTGGCTCGCATGGAAGCCAATGGGTGCACGCACGCCGTACTCGAGGCCTCGAGTCATGCTTTGGCTCAGCAGCGTCTCGCGGGCGTTGACGTCGACGTCGCCTGCGTGACCAATGTTCGCCACGATCATTTCGATTACCACGGATCGCAGCGTCGGTACATCGCCGCCAAGAGTCGGCTATTCGAGTTGCTGGCGCCCGAGGGCGTGGCCATCGTCAATGGTGACGATGCCGGGAGCGCCGCTTGTGCGGCGCGCTACGACGGCCCGCTCGTGTCGGTGGGCGTCGAGTCGCCGGCCGAGATCACAGCCACGTTCTTGTCGCAATATCCTAGCGAGCAAACTTTCTTGCTCGACACGGGTAGCGAGGCTGTGCCGGTGCGCACGACCTTGATCGGGCGGCACAATGTCTATAACTGCCTGGTGGCTGCCGGGGTGGGGCTGGTTTACGGCGTCGACATCGCGACGATCGTCCGCGGCATCGAGTCGGTGCAGTTCGTGCCGGGCCGGCTTGAGCGACTTGAGTGCGGCCAGCCGTTCAGTGTTTTTGTTGACTACGCCCATACGCCCGACGCCTTGGCGACCTGCCTCGACGCGTTGCGTGGAGTGACGGAGGGGCGCGTGATCTGCGTCTTTGGTGCTGGCGGCGATCGCGACCGGACTAAGCGTCCGCTGATGGGGCGCGCCGTGGAGTCGCGGGCCGATGTGGCCGTTATCACGAACGACAATCCGCGCAGCGAAGATCCCGACGAAATTGCCTCGCAGATTCTGTCGGGCTGCATCGACGCGACCAGTGCCCAGGTGATTCTCGATCGTGCTGCGGCGATTCGCTGGGCACTCGGCGAGGCCCGGCCTGGCGATTGCGTGCTAATCGCGGGCAAGGGGCACGAAGATTATCAGGAAATCGGCGGCGAGCGTTCGTATTTCGACGATCGCGAGGTCGCCCGTCACTGGCTCTACGAGTCGACTCTGGTGGAAGAGTGGGCTCGCGCCAGCGCCTAACGTGAAGGAACAACTGCAGGCTGTGTCATGACCCGACTATCACTGGCTGAACTTCAAGAGATTCTCGACGCCGACCGCACGGGCGACGAATCGCACGTCGATCGCCCCGCTCTGCGCCTGGATCATATCCGCATTGACAGTCGCGAAGTTCATGCCGGCGATATTTTCCTGGCCTTGCGCGGAAAGCAGCAAGACGGGAGCGTTTTTGCCGCCGACGCCTTCGGGCGTGGTGCCGCGGCCGTGATCGTTGATCGTCCCGGCCTTGTCCCCCCGGAGGGGCGCTGGGTGCTGCAAGTGGACGACACAATGCAGGCATTGCGACGCGCCGCGGATTGGCAGCGCAGCAATTTCACCGGTCGTGTTATTGCGGTGACCGGTAGCGCCGGCAAGACCACGACACGGCAGATGATTGACACGGTGCTCGGGAGTCGACTCTCAGGCACGGCCAGTCCGGCGAATTTCAATAATCATCTGGGCGTGCCTCTGTCGATGCTCCGCTGGCAGGAGAATGACACGTACGCCGTGTTGGAAATGGGCGCCAGCGCCCGCGGCGAGATCGCCGAGCTTTGCTCTTTGGCGAGGCCATCGCTCGGCGTGATTACGAATATTGGCAACGCTCACCTGGGCACTTTCGGCGGTCCGGCGGCGATTGCTTCGGCCAAGGCTGAATTGCTCGAGGCCTTGCCGACCGACGGGCTGGCGGTGCTCAACGGTGATGATCCGCAGTTGCGCCGCATTGCCGAGCGGTCGCGGGCGGTCGTCGAATGGTTCGGCCGTGGCGCGGATTGTGACGTGATGGCGACCGACGTTCGCAGTGCGGACGGTCGGCTTTGTTTCAACGTCGAAGGTCATCGATTCAGCGTGCCCGTCTGGGGCCGGCATCACCTGACCAGTGCCCTGGCGGCCGTGGCGATCGGCCGGGCCTTCGGATTGTCGGTGGCCGAGATCAGTCGGGCCTTGTCGGACTTTGAGCCGCCGCCGATGCGCTGTCAGGTCGACAGCTTCGGCGCGGCGCGCGTGATCAACGACGCTTACAACTCGAACCCATTGGCGATGCGAGCCGCGCTGGAAGTGCTGCGCGAGGATCCGTCGATGGGACACCGGATCGTCGTGTGCGGCGACATGCGAGATTTGGGCGACGACGCCCCGCGGTTGCACCGACAAACGGGTGACGAAGTCGTGACCGTCTGTGGGGCCGACATGCTCGTGGCCTGCGGCGATCACGCCGAAGACATGGTGGCGGGCGCCATCGCGGCAGGTATGCCGCGCGAGCGAGCCGTCGCTTGCCGGGTGCCTGAGGATGCCGAGCCCGTTCTGGCGCGGATCGTCGGCCCTGGCGATGTGGTCCTGGTTAAAGGTTCGCGCGCGATGAACATGGAGCGACTGCTGGCCGGGTTCCCGAAGCCAGCCCGTCGCGCCGCGTGAGCGAATTAAATCCGTCGGAAGCAATTCCGATCACGTCTTAGCGTTTCGCGTTAACAACAATACACGTCAGATTGCTGCAAGCTCCATCGACTGTGCGCTGGATTGCGGGATCCTGCGCGCTGCCCACTCTCCTGGGTAGGAGCATTTAGCTTGTTGGAATCAGCGGCTACTGGGTCAGCCGCTCCGACAAGTGCTTCGCGATGGAGCTTAATACTGAGCACCGGAGCGGCTGCAATGGCCGCTCCGGTGGCTCAGGGAACACGCTCGACACCGGTCGCGGCCGAAAAGGGCCCGACCGGTGTCGATTGCATTTAAGGGCCGCGCATGTCCGAGTTTGTTGCCGATCCCGTGATGCGTGCGATGGCAGCGGCCGCTGCGGCCGGCCTGTTCATGGCCGGCATTCGCCCGGCGGCGATTCGTTTCTTGCGTCGATGCTGCCGCGAGCCGCTCAAAAGCGATTCGGCACGCCTCGACGCCCTGCACCACGCCAAGGACGGGACGCCCACGATGGGCGGGCTGTTCCTTGTTGCGGCGATCGTGCTGGGCGTAGTCCTATGCGGCGCCTGGCGGGATGCTGGTGTCTGGTTGGCGCTGGTCGTCATGTTGGGGATGGCCGCGGTCGGCGCCGTCGACGATTTGGTGAAACTGCGCACCCGCCGCGCCGGGTTAGGTTGGCGCGGCAAACTGCTGGGACAACTCGTTGTCGCCGCGATTCCCGCAATCGGCTTCTCTGCCGGCTGGTGCGCGCCGGCCGACGAATCGTTGCTCATATTCCCCGGCGCGGGCGCACTGGCCGATTCCTGGTTGATTATTCCTTGGGTGGGACTGGTAATCGTGGCCACGGCCAATGCGGTGAACATAACTGACGGGCTCGACGGATTGGCCACAGGGTGCGTCCTCTGCGCCGTCCTCGCCGTGGGCGTGATCACGACGTTTTGCATCACCGGCCCGCAGCGCGAATTGATCGTCGTGGCCGGCGCTTCGGCGGGCGCCTTGATCGGATTCTGGCCCTGGAATCGGTATCCTGCGCGAGTCTTCATGGGAAACACCGGGTCGCTTGCGCTCGGTGGATTATTGGGATTCCTGGCTCTAGCGACCGGCACGGAAATGTGGCTGCCGCTCATCGGCGCGGTCTTCGTGGCCGAGGCCGTGAGCGTGATCGTGCAAATCGTCAGCTTTAAAACGCGCCGCCGCCGCGTTCTCCTTTGCGCACCTTTGCACCATCACTTCGAGTTTCTGGGGTGGCCGGAAACGAAAATCGTGCGGCGATTCTGCGCGGCGGCTACCGGATGCGCGGCACTGGCGGTGGTGATGAACCTGGCCGGGTCCGCATTGCTGCGTTCTTTGCCGGAGGCGAAATTGGCACAGGTTGCCGGCCAAACCACCGCGCAACAGGCTAATTCTCAAATCCCGCGCCGACTGGAGGAAGGAATTCGTTAGGCTATGCGCACCGCTCGCTCAACGAGATTTCCGCTGCACGTAGTTTTCGCGGGCGGCCTGACGGGCGGGCATCTTTTTCCGGCTCTGGCCGTGGCTGAGCAATTGATTGCCGAGAGCCCCGACGCGCGGATATCCTTCCTCGGTCCTGGGACGGCATTGGAACGCACGGAAGTGTCTCGCGCCGGTTACGAGCATCTGACGATCTCCTGCCCACGAGCGCCGAAGGGCATGGCGCAGGTTGCCGGTTTTGGATATCGCATGCTGCAAGGTTATCGCACTGCCCTCGCCTATTTGCGCCGTCAACATGTTTCGATCGTTGTCGGCTTAGGTAGCTTCGGCAGCGTGCCGGCCGCATTGGCCGCGCGACGATTGCGTTTGCCGCTGGTGCTTCTGGAACAAAACGCGATCGTGGGTCGGGCGAATCGCCGGCTGGCGCCCTTGGCGAATCTGCTCTGCCTGAGCTTCGACGATGTCGCGCGGCAGCGCGGCAATCGAAGCGCGTTGGGACGCTGCCCGACGTTGGTGACCGGCACGCCGGTACGCGCCGCGTTTCGCACCGTGCGGTCGAGTGCCTGGCAACGACCGCGACTTGTGGTCACCGGTGGCAGCGGCGGGGCGCGACTGCTCAATCAAAGCGTGCCGGCGGCGCTCGCCAAACTCGGTTCGCAAATCACGGATTGGGAAATCATCCATCAAACCGGAGCGGCCGATGAAGCCTCCACCGCGGCAACCTACCGGGCCGCGGGCATTCGGGCTGTGGTACGCTCTTTCTGCGAGGACCTGGCAACTGTGCTGGCGCATGCAGACCTTGCCATTTCTCGCGCCGGCGGATCGACCCTGGCGGAACTGGCCACGATGCGGGTTCCACCCGTCTTGGTTCCGCTCGAAACGGCGCTAGATGACCATCAGCGTCATAACGCCCGCGCATTTGCCGCGGCGGGCGCTGCCGTCATGGTCGACGACGCCACGGAGCCGGTTGCCCTGTCGAAGTATCTGGCGGTTGCGCTCGCGCCGCTCGTGGAAAGGCCATGGCGCCGGCGTGCCATGCAAGATGCGCTGAGGAATCTCGCCCGACCCGATGCAGCGTTGCGAATCAGTCATCTGATCCAGCAATTTACGTGCGGCACAGATCGCGGAAACTGCGCAGTCGCCCCTTTCGCGCCAGATTCCATTGACGCTTTCGCGGCCTAAGTCGTACGATCTCCGCTTTGCGCGACGGCCACGCGGCCGAAGGGGCCCGCGGCGTGAAGCGCACCTGCGTTTCGCTCCTGCCTGGACCGGAGTCGCGCAACGCCTGCGATTGCGGCGAAATAACGAACTTGATCGCGCCATTCCATAACGTGTCGGTGCAACAGATGCACCCGCTGAGCCTTCCAGGCCAAGCCCATCTCATCGGCATCGGCGGTGCGGGCATGCAGGCCCTGGCCCAAGTATTGCTCGATCGCGGTTGGCGACTTTCCGGATCGGACACAAGTGTGGCGGGCGTCAGGTGGTTGCGCGATCGTGGGGTCGATGTGCATAGCGGCCATGCCGAGGCGGCCGTCTGCAAGCGCAGCGGTGGCGTGGTCTACAGTGACGCAGTGAACGCCGACAACGTCGAACGACAAAAGGCCGCGCGATTGGGGCTCGCCGAGTTCAGTTATCCGCAAGCCCTTGGTGTCTTGATGGCCGAGCGGCGCGGCCTGGCCGTGGCTGGCACGCATGGCAAATCCACCGTGACCGCGATGATTGCCAAGATCATGGAGCGAGCGGGGTTTGATCCGACCGTGATCTGCGGCGCCGCGCCGGCCGGTGCAAATTCCGGAGGTCGAGGCGGCGCGGGGGAATGGCTAGTCGCCGAAGCATGCGAGTATCGGGAGAATTTCCGGCACCTGCGCCCCGAACTAGCCGTGGTCTTGGGAATCGAGATCGACCATTTCGACTACTATTCTTCGCGGGCGGAACTGTCGGCGGCGTTTCGACGATTTGTCGCGCAAGTGCCGGACGCTGGGGTCGTCCTCGCCAATGCCGATTGTCAGGCCACGCGCCGCGCTACGGCCGACTGCCGGGCCCAGCGGCTCACGTTCGGCGTCTCCTCGGCGGATGCCGATTGGCAGGCTCGAGCCATCAAGCATATTCACGGGCGATACAGCTTCGAAATCTGGCACCACGGGGCACGGGTTGCCGAGGTGCTTTTGCAGGTGCCGGGACGGCATCAAGTGGTTAACGCCTTGGCGGCCGCCGCGGCGGCACGCGCAGCGGGTGTGCCGATCGAAGGCATCGTGGCCGGCTTGGAAGGATTTCGCGGCTTACGGCGGCGGCTCGAATTCGTCGCTCGCGCTGGTGGAATCGAATTATGGGACGATTACGCCCACCACCCGACCGAAGTGCGTGCGACGCTGGCGGCACTGCGGACGATGTATCCGGCCCGGCGGATCTGGTGCGTTTTTCAGCCTCACCAGTTGTCGCGGACCCGGGCGCTAGTGGACGAATTCGCCGCAAGTCTTCACAATGCCGATCGTGTAACGGTCACCGAGGTCTTCGTGGCGCGCGAGACGCCGCTCGAATGTCCTCGGGCCGCGGCCGAGGATTTGGCCCGGCGCGTGCGCGCTTATGGCACGGAAGTCTTGCCTGATTCGCGTCCGGCCGCGATCTTGAACTACATCTGTACCGCCGCGCGTCCGGGTGATGTCGTCATCACCATGGGGGCTGGCGATATTCGGAATCGATTTGATGAGCTTGCTGACCGGCTTCGAGCCAATCGCACGTCAGGGTGAGCCGCTGGCGCAGCACACCTGGTTTCGCCTGGGCGGCGCGGCGGAGTATTTCGCCGAACCGCGTACGGTCGAGCAGTTGCAAGCGCTCGTGCGGCGCTGCGCCACCGAAGGCATCCAGATTCGCATGCTTGGCGGCGGATCGAACGTGCTGGTGCGCGATGAAGGCGTGCCCGGTATGGTGGTGAGCCTCGCTGATCCAGCGTTCGCGGAAATCACGGCGTCCGGTCGCAAGATCTCGGCCGGAGGTGGCGCGAAACTGGGACACTTGATCTCCGTGGCCGTGCGCGAAGGGCTGGCCGGGCTCGAGCCGCTGGTCGGCATCCCGGGCAGCGTCGGCGGTGCTCTGCACGGCAACGCCGGAAGCCGCGGCGGAGATATCGGTCAGTGGACCTGTCGGGCGACGGTTATGACGCGCTCGGGCGAGATTCTCGAACGGGAGCGCGACGACCTGACTTTCGCCTATCGGGAAAGCAGTTTGGATGAGCTGGTTATCTTGCAGGGACAGTTCGAGCTGGAAAAGGAAGATCCCGAAGAACTCACGAAGCGAATGCAGAAATACTGGATCGTGAAGAAAGCCAATCAGCCGCTCGGTCACCAGAGCGCCGGTTGCATCTTCAAGAATCCGCGCGGCATGAGCGCGGGAATGTTGATCGACCAGGCCGGCCTGAAAGGGAGCCGCGTAGGCGGCGCGGAAGTGAGCGATTTGCACGCCAACTTTATCGTCGCCGACGCCTCGGCCACCAGCCACGACGTGTTGCGGCTGATCGATCTGGTGCGCAGCCGCGTCGCCGAGCGGCTGGGCGTGGAATTAGAAACCGAAATCGAGATTTGGTAAGTCGTAGCGCGTTGTAAATCCCTGTGCGCCGGCGGAGCCGGTGGCACGCCGATCCGCAGCAGATGCGGATTTGTCAGTAATAGCTTTTGCCGTCAAGGAGGATGGCTCGATGTTTCATGTGTCGACACAATCCGGCCTGCGCATCGTGGTGCTGGCCGGCGGCGATTCCGCCGAACGCCCGGTAAGCCTGGCCAGTGGTGAGCAAGTCGCTCGGGCCTTGCGCGAGGCCGGGCATCACGTCACGCTCTGCGATCCCGCCGCCGTCGTGCTCGAACAGTTTCCGTGGCACGAGCACGACGCCTGCTTTCTGGCCCTGCACGGCGGCGCCGGCGAAGACGGACAGATCCAGCGCCGTCTGGCGGCACTCGGCGTGCCGTTTACGGGCAGCAAGGCCAGCGCTTCGTGTCTGGCCATGTGCAAAAGCGCGAGCAAGGAACGCTTCTTTCAGGTCGGCGTGCCCACGCAGCCCTATGTGCTCGTACACCGGGGCGATTCTCCGGCCGACGTGGCCGCCAAGACCGCCGCGCTGCGATTTCCGCTGATCGTAAAGCCCGACAGTCAGGGTTCGAGCCTGGGGCTGGGTTTGGCGCGGACGGCCGATGAACTGCTGGCCGCCGTGACGGCCGCCGCGGCGTTCGACGATTTCGTATTGATCGAGCCGTTCATTGTCGGACGCGAATTTACCGTCGCGGTACTCGGTCGCCAAACATTGCCGATGGTGGAAGTGGTCGCGCCAGGCGGGCTTTTTGATTACGAAGCCAAATACGAATGCGCGATGACCGAGCATATCTTCGACACCGGGTTGCTTCCGGAAACCGTGGCCGAAATTGAGCGCGCGGCGGTGGCCGCGGCCGAGGCCCTCCGCACCTCGGGCCTGGTGCGGGTCGATTTGATGCTCGACCGCATGGCACGCGTATGGGTTCTCGAAGTGAATACGATTCCCGGAATGACGCCGCACAGCCTGGCGCCCAAGGCCGCAGCACGCGCCGGCATGAATCTGTCGTCTCTGTGCGAGTGGATGTTAGAGGATTGCCTGGCAACGAGCGAGGTGACGCGATGACCCCATCGAAGCCTTCCGAAGCGAAGAAGCCCGACGCGAGCCGCGGCAAAGCGTGGCGCGCTTATGTGCGGCGGTGCTTGCTGGCGTTGATCGCCGCGGGCGCGGTTGGTGGCGGCATCTACCTCGCCTGGCAGGCCGTGGCGCATGACGTCCTGCGGCACGATTCCTTTCGCCTCACGCTCGATCAGCTTTCGGTCAGCCCGCAGCCGAAATGGATTCGCAAGGATGTGCGCGAAGAGGTCTTTCGCGAAGGTGGTTTTGAGAACGACGTGTGGCTGCACGACCCCCATCTCGCGGAACAGATCGCGAAGACGTTTGCGCTGCATCCGTGGGTGGCGAAGGTCGATCGCGTGAGCATTCGTGGCGCGGCGGTCCAGGTCGAGCTGACTTATCGGCGTCCCGTGTGCATGGTGGAAGTTCCGGGCGGAGTTTTTCCTGTCGACGTCGAGGGCGTCCTTCTACCTCGCGATGATTTTTCACCGGCCGAGGCACGCAGTTATCCTCGGCTGGCCGGGATTACGACCGTGCCCGCGGGACTGGTCGGAATGCCCTGGGGCGATCTACATGTTGTCGGCGGCGCCGAGATCGCCGCGGCGCTGGTTGATTGCTGGGAAGAATTACGGCTCGATCACATTGCCGTGATGGCCACCGGCTCGCCCGAAATACTGTTCGAGCTGGTTCCACGGGCGGCCAGCAGTCGAGCCAAGGACCGCATCATCTGGGGCCATGCGCCGGGAGGGCGGGAAGCCAGCGAGCCGGATATCGAACAGAAGGTAGCGGCCCTCAAGGAGTTCCTCGGCAAGCCGACGCTTTCAGGGGGCGCGGTGCGGGCGAGAGAACTCGATCTGCGCCACGGCGGCGCCGGGCGCACGGCGATGCTTTCCGACGAGGAGACAGCCGAGGAAGAACAGACGCAGACACGCTGAGCGCGCTTGCGAGCAAACCACGGCCCGCAACGGAATCATGCGGAAGACAAAGCAGCGGGAAACGATTAGCTGCTGAGCGTGGCGTCGCACAGCTCGATGGCCTCGTCAACCATCTGCGCTTCATCTTTAACGGGGCCGTGTAGCAATTCTTCGCGCACGATCGCCATATCGCCGGGAGCATCGATGCCAATGCGCACGTTCCCTTGGCCCATCCGGACCACGGTAATCGTGATCCTGTCCCCGACGACGATGCGCTCGCCCACCTTCCGAGATAAGACAAGCATATGCGTAATTCCCTTCGCAGTTGCTAGCCGTACATGTCATTGGCCGACATGCCACGGCGCCGCAGTCCCCGGTTCGGCTCCCGTAATCACACCAAGCTGGCAGCGAAAGCATAGCGACGCTGTCGCCGTGGAGCAAGCGAAGTTTTCGGCCAAAAACTGTCCGGTCAAAGTCGGTCGGCAGCGTACCGGCAAGCGACCGTCGGAGCATCGGGGAATCAACGTACGAAGTGCCGATCCCGCCTCAAACCCTCGTGACTTGACGGCGGGTTGTCGCTGTAAAAATGGGAGGGATGCGTTGCGCTGGAAGGGGGCCTTGTCGATCGGCGTTTAGCACCTGCGCACCCAACGGTGACCCTACTTCTCCGACTCCTGATAGACGACGTTGGCAGCGGCGATACCGGCGCCGTGCTCGAATTTCAGTCCCTGTTCGGCTAGCAATTGCTCTAGCGCGCCCAAAAGTAGCAGTACGTTATTCGCCCGTGAACTGTGCCCCATCAGCCCAATGCGCCACGCGCGGCCTTTGAAATCTCCCAGTCCGCCGCCGATCTCGATGCCGAATCGCTTGAGGAGCGCTCCGCGCACCTTGGCATCGTCGATTCCCTCGGGAACCCACACGGCGTTGAGCATGGGCAACTGGTGCCCTTCGGCGCTCGCATAACGAATTCCGATGGCCCCCAGCCCCGCCTTCAGGGCGCGGTGATTCAGCATGTGCCGGGCGTGGCATGCCTCGAGCCCTTCGTCAAGGATCACACGTAGCGCCTCGTACAGGGCGTAGGTCATATTGATCGGCGCCGTGTGGTGGTAGACGCGTTCCTGCCCCCAGTACTTGGCGAGCATCGATACGTCGAGATACCAGCTCTGCACCTTGGTCTTGCGTGCCAGGACAACTTCCATTGCCCGCTCGCTGAAGGTCACAGGCGCCAGGCCTGGCGGACAGCCCAGGCACTTTTGGGTGCCGGAATAGAGAGCATCGATTTGCCAGCGATCAACCTCGACCGGGATGCCGCCGAGGGCGGTCACCGCGTCGACAAGCAACAGCGCGCCTGCGTCGTGGACCAGCTTTGCGATCTCTTCGATCGGCTGCCAGGCACCGGTTGAAGTCTCGGCCATTACGATGCCGACGACTTTGGGCTTGGCCTTGGCGAGCGCTTCCTTGAGCGAGGCCGGCTCGAAGATCTCGCCCCACGGACGATCGACGCGCGTGACCTTCGCTCCGGCGCGTTCGGCGACGTCGACCATTCGCCCGCCGAAAACTCCATTGACGCACACCACCATCGAATCGCCGGGCTCGATCAAATTCACGACCGTGGCTTCCATGCCGGCGCTACCGGTCGCGCTAACGGCCATGGTCATGCGGTTCTGCGTGCGCATCACCGTACGCAGCATCTGCTGCATGCCGTTCATCAGTTCCAGGTAGTAAGGATCCAGATGGCCGACCGTGTTCGCGGCCAGCGCCCGCAGGACGCGCGGGTGCGTATCGCTGGGGCCGGGTCCAAGGAGTACTCGAACCGGTGGATTCAATTCTGCTGCTGCCGAGTCAGTCATCGCCTGTGATCCCGCTTCTGAAAATTAAAGGTGTAGGGCCATTCGCATGCCCGTCAGTTTTTGATCGATGTCATGAGGAGCGCCGGATCCAGGGCATCATGGCGTCGACGCTGGCCGGAGGGGGAAACCTTATTCCGGCGGTTTTTCCTGGACCAGGGCACTGATCTGCTTGAATTGCGGGGTGCCCGAACGCTCGCACCATTCGAACAAAGCTGCCTCGGTCGTCGTTAACGTGACGCCGGCCGAGTCCATGCGCCGCAGCGCCGTCTGATAGTCGATATCGAAACGTGCGCCGATCGCATCCACCGCCAGGTACACACGGTAGCCGGCGGCCAGCAGATCAAAGGCCGTTTGCTGGACGCACACGTGGGCTTCGATGCCGGTGATCAACACGCGGGCGATGCCGGTGCGCTGCCAATCTTCCATGATTTCCGAGCACGCGCAGCAACTGAAAGCAGTTTTCGCCGGAATCGGACCGACAAGTGAGGCCAGTTCCGGAACCGTCGGACCGAGCCCCTTCGGGTATTGTTCGGTGGCCGCGACTGGCACGCCCAGCAGTTTCGCGCCGTCGATCAGGCGGCGAATATTCCAGATGATGCGGCGGTGCTGAGGAACCAGGGTGATCAACTTGCCTTGTACATCGACCACCAATAGCGCGGTATCCGAGGCCGACATCAGTTCCGGGCTGCGCGCGAGCGATTGCACGTCATTCATAACGCAAAGCTTAGCGAATCGTGCTGGATGCGGCCAGCGGCGCGGGGGGCGTCACGCGCGGTGCTTCGGGCCCTGGTGCGCTTCGTCGATTTTGGAGAGAATGCACGAAAATGCCAGCGAGCACGATCAGCTCAATCCCTTCGCCCGCGCGAACCAACATGAAAACACGTTCGACGACGATCCTTACCGTGCGGCATCGCGGCCAGGTGGCGCTGGGGGGCGATGGCCAGGTGACGATGGGCTCTTCGATCATGAAGGGGGATGCCGTCAAGATTCGTCGCTTGATGGAAGGCAAAGTCATCACCGGCTTTGCCGGCTCGGCGGCCGATGCATTCGCCCTGCTCGAAAGGTTTGAAGCGAAACTGAAGGACTATCCCTCGAACGTGCCGCGGGCCGCGACCGAGCTGGCCAAGGATTGGCGAACGGATCGGGCTTTGCGCCGACTCGAGGCGCTCTTGGCCGTGGTCGATGCGCGAAGCACGCTCTTGGTCTCGGGGACCGGGGATGTAATCCAGCCGACCGACGGTGTCCTGGGCATCGGTTCCGGGGGAAACTACGCCGTGGCCGCGGCCCGGGCCTTGGTGGCACATAGCGACCTATCGGCCGAGCAAATCGTGCGGCAGGCGCTGGAGATCGCAGCCGGCATCGACATCTATACCAACACGAACATCACGATCGAGGTGCTGGCGTGCGCGACCTGACCCCGCGCGAAATTGTCGCCGAGCTGGATCGGCATATCATCGGACAGGCGGACGCCAAGCGGGCCGTGGCAGTAGCGATTCGCAACCGCTGGCGCCGGCAACGCGTGGCCGAGGATATGCGCGCCGAAGTGGCGCCGAAGAACATCCTGATGATCGGCGCCACGGGCGTCGGCAAAACCGAGATTGCTCGGCGGCTGGCCAAATTGACCGGGGCGCCGTTTATCAAGGTCGAGGCCACGAAGTACACCGAGGTGGGCTACTACGGTCGCGACGTCGAGAGCATGGTTCGCGAGCTGGTCGAAAACGCTATCGGCCTGGTGCGCGAGACGGAGCGCGCGCAGGTCGAGCAGGAAGCGCGACGCCGCGCCGAGGAGCGTCTGCTCGACTTGTTGGCCCCCGCGCCGGTGAGTTATGACGTTGGCGCGGATAGCCCTGACTCGCCCGAGCGCTACGAGCGTACGCGGCAAAAGATGCGCGAGATGCTGGCCGCCGGAGCGCTCGAAGAGCGCAAGGTCGAGCTCATGGTCGAGCAACGCTCGATGCCTATGATGCTCAGCGGCATGGGCATGGAGCAAATGGATGACTTGCAGGGGATGTTCGAGAAGATCCTGCCTAAGCAGTCGGCCCGCCGTGAAATGTCGGTGGCCGAAGCGCGGCGGGTGATTTTCGAGCAAGAATGCGACGCCATGATCAACCAGGAAAAGGTCAACGCCAAGGCGATCGACCTGGCGCAGAATTTGGGGATCATCTTCCTCGACGAAATCGACAAGGTCGTGGCCAGCGAAAACACGAAAGGGGCTGACGTTTCGCGGCAGGGAGTGCAGCGTGATTTGCTGCCGATCGTCGAAGGAACCACGGTGCAGACAAAGTATGGCTACGTCAGCACCGATCACGTGCTGTTCATCGCCGCCGGCGCCTTTCATCGCGCCAATCCCAGCGACCTGATGCCCGAGCTACAAGGGCGTTTTCCGATTCGCGTCGAGCTGCAGGACCTGACGAAGGCGGACTTCGTGAGGATTCTTACCGAGCCGAAGAACGCGCTCACGAAGCAATATGCGGCACTGCTTTCGACCGAGGGAGTCACGCTCGATTTCTCGGACGACGCCGTCGAGGCGCTGGCGGATTACGCTTTCAAGGTGAATCAATCGACGCAGAACATCGGCGCCCGCCGGTTGTACACGATCATGGAGCGGCTGCTCGAGGAGCTGAACTTCGAGGCCGCTGATATGCACACCGGCCGCGTGATGATTAACGCGGCATACGTCCGCGACAAGCTCGACGAGATCACGCAAGACGAAGATCTCAGTCACTTCATCCTGTAGCGTGAAACGCGGGTAGGGTGCTCTGCGAGCACCGGAATCGGTGATGCAGTTTGGGGCACACAGTGCGTTTAACGGAATTGTGCCATGCTTTATTCGC
>DASZWQ010000026.1 GCA_035546535.1 Pirellulales bacterium
GACGAACGAAGTAACAAGACACATGGCGAGCCTCCTTGGCGATGCGATTGGCGTGAGAACCTATCTGCATCGTGAACGGGGCTCGTCCTATTTCTCAAGAAGCTGTCAACGCTAGCAAAAACTGCGAAAGCCGAACTCAGATACTTCGCAAAATCTGCTCCGAACTGCTTGCGAATCGCTTCCGGAAAGTAGTAGTTCATCGTGGACGGGTCTTGCGGTTCGCGCAGATGCTTTTCGCGCTCGGCGATCAACTTGTCGACATTGCCTTTGTACTCCTCCGGCACCAATTTGGGATTCTTGGCGAGCAGCTTTCTCAGAAGTGCCCGTTGTTCCGTGGCGGCTTGCTCAATCGCCTCGGGCGTTGCGGCCGCGCAAACGCGGATCGCCCATTCACGAGACGGGGCCTTCCTTCGCACGAGCGGCTTGGCACCATGGAACTGCTTCATGTAGCTGATGGCGTTGACGAACACGCGCTGGGCATCCTCTGTCATCACCGACGGCGATCCGGCGAAGCCCCACAGAAGGAAGTTGCCGTGCCGAGCGAGGGCAACGGTGTCGGGACCTTTACTGGAAATGCCTCGTGCGATCACTTCGGCGTCCGGCGAGTCTTCGAAGCCGTAGAGCGAAGAGACCAGGCCGACTTGCGGATTGGTCTTGGTATGCACCTTCCAGACACGCATGGTTGATCCAAGCGATTCGTCGGTCGTGAGCTCCCTGTAGCCGATAGGCGTTGGGACTTCGGTCAATCGGGGATCGACCACCAAGGGCGCACGAAAGATCGCGTGATCCGTCGCCAGGTGGTGTGCCTCATCCTTCAGGCACAGACAAAGCCAGTCGATCTTGAGTTTGAGCTGGATTCCGACGCGCCCTCCGGTCTCGCCAATCAGAATCGTTGGGCGGGCAAAGTCGGTCGACAATTCCGGGACCTTCTTCCGGAGCTGATCCGTCAAATCGAAATCGGGAATGCCCTCGGAGTCGATCGTGTCGCTCCAATCGAAGATGACGACGTCGTGATCTTGCGCTTGTCGCTCATTGAAGCCCGCCAGGTCCGTGGCCGTGACATGGGCGAAGTGCTTCTGCAAGAACGAGTCGAAATCGGCAGCACGTGCGGATGCCGAATCGCCGCAATAGAGAACCCGCAGATCGATACGATCTTCAGCGCCCGCAGGAGTGACGAACAGCCAAAGAAAGAGGGTCGCCAACCAGCAACGCATGCGAGATCTCCGTCAGGTAATGGCGGCCAGAATATCGAAATGGCCGATGGATTATATCGACTTGAGATGGCCTGCCCGAGCGACGTACCACTGATCGCCCGAACCATTCATGACACGCACAACATATTCTCCAGGGTGCTGGGCAAAGATCGACCACTGAGCTTCATAGCCATCGATTCATCTGGAAATTAGAATGGTGGGAATTACCTTGTTAATGAATGGGGCTCATTTGCACCGCATCCGGGAGTTGATCTTTGAAGTTCCTCGCTTTTGCCTTGCCAATAGTTTTCTTAGTCGAACATTCCTTTTCGTCCTCGTTTAATCGCGTCCATGCGGTCACATTTTCAACCCTCGTAAGCATGCCGGGTGGGCAAAGCGCCGGACCAAGCGGCAATATCGCATTCGATGGTTCGTACATCTATGGGACGACGGACCCTGCGATCGTCGGCGCGATCGGTACGGTTTATCGGGTAGCTGCCGATGGCAGCAGTTTCGAGACACTGCACTCGTTTGACTATCCTTTGGGCGGTTATGAGCCCACCGGCGTGACGCTCGTCAATGGCCTACTGTACGGCACGACGGCCACCGGCGGCCCGACGGTGACTGGACAAGGTGGCACGGAAGGAAGCGGTGTTCTCTATTCTTTGTCGACCGTCGTGAACGCTTTTGACATTCTGCACACGTTTCGCATACCCGTCGGATTCCCTGCGACGACGGTGATTTCCGACGGTAGTGCGCTGTATGGAACCACCACCGCGAGCAATCCAGGCGCCATCTATCGCGCGAATGTCGATGGCACAGGGTTCGAAGTCCTGCACACGTTTGACACGACGAGCGGATCCTATTCTCTCGCTCCTTTGACATTGAGTGGATCAACGCTATACGGCACGACATCTGGGTTCTCTGCGCTCGGAAACAAGGACGGAACGATTTTCAGCATGGATACCGACGGTTCTGGATTCCAGGTGCTCCACACTTTTACTGGAACGAGCCAGCCAATAGCCCCGAGCGCCTTGCTCTTGATCGGCACGACCTTGTATGGAACGACACAACTCGGTGGCGCGAGTGGGGACGGAATGGTTTTCCGCATGAACGTCGACGGGAGTGGGTTTCAGGTGTTGCATTCTTTCTCAGGCGGTGACGGTGCTTCGCCGCTCACGGGACTTACCTATCTGAATTCTCACCTTTACGGCACGACCGAATTGGGTGGCACCCAGAACGATGGCGTCATCTTCAGTCTCAATCCGGACGGCAGTGGTTACGACGTGGTGCACTCGTTTTCTGGGAGCGACGGTAGCCAACCGCTGTCGGCGCTCGTTGGCGCTGGCTCGACTTTGTTTGGCACAACATCAACCGGCGGCGCGAATGGTGCTGGAACCGTGTTCGCAATCGTGGTTCCAGAGCCGCAGGGGCTACTCCTGTCCACACTTGCCGCGATTTGCGTCGTTGGTATCACGGCGCGAGGTTGGTGGCGACGCTAACAGGGCCGTCGCTATTTGCCGGTTGCCGTCCCGCCGATGTATTCGCGGCGACTTTGCTTATTCCCCGATTTTCTTCTCGATTTCGGTGACCATCGCGGCGACATCCTTGGTCTCAGCGCGCAAGGCTTTATAGACACTACGTTCGCCATCGTCTGGCAGGCTCGTCGCCCGCGATTTTCCAGGCGCTATTGGTCGACGATCCACCGCGGACATTGGGATGAGTGTAGAACACGTAGAAGCGTGTCCCCTTCGGCGCATGAACGTCGAACTCGATCGTCACGGCGCCGCCGTTCGCCTTGTCGCCACCCGAGAGCGGCTGCACGTCGATCTGTGCCGTCGGCGCTTCCGCGCCGTTGCCGACCTCCTGCTGGAGAGGCCGGGGCGGAGCGAGCTTATCACCCGTACCTGGCAGCTCTCGCCTTTCCTGTCCGCTGGTGCAGACGGTCGACAGCGCAGCCAGCAGCAGAGCGCCAATGCTTGCGCGCCACGTAAACATCAGGTCCTCTCGATCCTGAGGTACGACATTTTTTACAACGCCGTCAGTCATCGGCAGATAACCCTTTGTCCGGGACGGGACGTGGCATGTCAATCGCGCGGTTGCTGGATATGCTAGAGAATCGCTTTCAGGTTGCCGCCATCGGAATTGGGCGCGCTCTTTGAGGATTGCGGACGCCGCCGGGGGTTGTGCCCCCGGAAGATAGTGCCATCGAGCTAAGGAACGCGGTTTGAACTACGTACAGCAAAGGATTCGGATCGTCGCCTGCTGCTCGATGCTGCTGTTGATCGGCACAATCACGTCGTACGCAGCCAGCGCCAAAACGCCTCGTCCCAACATCGTCGTCATGCTCACCGACGATCAAGGCTGGGGCGACCTCAGCGTACACGGCAATACGAACTTGCAAACGCCGGCGGCCGATTCGCTCGCCCGCGACGGCGCTATGTTCGAGCGATTCTACGTTTCGCCGGTGTGCTCGCCCACGCGGGCTGAGTTTCTTACGGGGCGCTATCATCCGCGCGGCGGCGTTTTCAGCACCTCGACCGGCGGCGAGCGGCTCGATCTCGACGAGCGCACCATCGCCCAGGTGTTTCAACAGGCTGGCTACGCAACCGGCGCGTTCGGCAAGTGGCACAACGGCACCCAATTTCCTTACCATCCGCGCGGCCGCGGCTTCGACGAGTTCTATGGTTTTTGCTCAGGGCATTGGGGGGACTATTTCGATCCGCCCCTGGAGCATAACGGTCAACCGGTGCGCGGCCGGGGCTTTATCAGCGATGACTTCACGGATCACGCGCTTTCGTTCATCGAAGCGAACCGCGGAGGGCCGTTCTTCTGCTACCTGGCGCTGAACACGCCGCATTCCCCGATGCAGGTGCCCGAGAATTTTTACGAGAAGTTCGCCGGCGCCGAGATCGCCTTGCGTCACGCGGGCCCCGAGCGTGAGGACGTGGCCATGACGCGCGCGGCGCTGGCCATGTGCGAAAGCAACGACGGGAACCTGGCGCGCGTGCTCGCAAAGCTCGACGAGTTGAAACTCGCCAACGACACGATCGTCGTGTTCTTTTGCGACAACGGTCCCAACAGTTGGCGCTGGAATGGCGGGATGAAAGGGCGCAAGGGATCGACCGACGAAGGAGGCGTACGCGCGCCGCTGTTGGTCCGCTGGCCCGGGCACGTTCCCCCCGGCACGCGCATCAAGAGCCCGGCCGCGGCCATCGACCTGCTGCCGACGCTGGCCGGCCTGGCGGGCGTTTCGGCGAAGGGCGAAAAGCCGCTCGATGGCGTCGATCTTTCGGCGGTGCTGCGCGACCCGGCGACCCCGGCGCCCGCGAGGCTGATCTTCGCGCATTGGACTGGCAGCGTGAGCGCGCGGGATGAGCATTATCTGCTCGATGGCAATGGCCAATTGTTCGACCTGGCAACCGATCCGGGTCAGTCGCGCAATATTCGCCGTGAGCGGCCGGAGGTGGCCGAACGAATGAGTGCGGCCGTGGCCGATTGGCGGCGCGACGTGCTCTCCGAGTTGACCAAGGAGCCGCGGCCCTTCACAGTGGGTTATCGTGAATTTCCGCTGACCGTGCTGCCGGCACGCGACGGTGCGCCGCACGGCGGCGTGAAGCGCAGCGCCCGGGCACCGAATTGCTCGTTCTTCACGGGCTGGACGAACACCGACGACTCGATCACCTGGGACATCGCCGTGGCCACCGCCGGACGCTACAAGGCCACGGCCTGGTACACCTGCCCGGCGGCCGACGTGGGATCGACGATCGAATTGCGTTTTGGCGCGAGCCACGTCACGGCAAAAATTGCCGAAGCGCACGACCCGCCGCTCGTCGGCGCCGAACACGATCGCGTGCCGCGCGAAGGCGAGTCGCTAGTCAAGGATTTCAGGCCGCTCGAATTGGGCCTCTTCGCGTTGCCGGCCGAGCAAGGGAAGCTGACGCTGCGGGCGACCGCCGTTCCTGGCAAGTCCGTCATGGACCTGCGCGGCGTGACGCTCGAGCTGCTGACCGATTAAACTGCGATTTGCCGCGGCGGTGGCCGGACCGCGGTCCCCTAGCAAAACCTTTGTCGAAGACACAATATCCTGTATAGGTTTTTCGATGCACGAGCTTCTTGTAAATCGCGCCGCAAGGCGAGCGTTGCTAATCATCCTGTCGACCGCTCTGGCTGGCCTTTTCATACTGTCATCACCAGGCCGCGCCGACGAAACGCCGGCCAAGCGTCCTAACATCGTGCTGATTCTGGCCGATGATCTGGGCTGGTCGGACCTGGGTTGCTACGGGTCGGAAATCTCGACGCCGAACATCGATCGGCTGGCAGCCAGCGGCACGCGGTTCACGCAGTTCTATAACGGCGCGCGCTGCTGCCCGACGCGTGCCGCCCTGCTCACCGGACTGTACGCGCACACTGCCGGCGTGGGGCACATGCTGCAAGATTGGCATCCGCCCAGTTACACGCATGGGCTGTTGAAAAACACCGCCACGATCGCGGAACTGTTGCACGCGGCCGGCTACCACACTTATCACGTGGGCAAGTGGCACGTCGGCGGCGCGGATCGCGGCGATCGGCCGAACCACCCCATGAACCGCGGCTTCGACCACGCTTACGGCACGGGCGGCGGCGGCGGGTTCTTCGATCTGCAACCGCTATACGCCGATCGCGAGTACGTGAAGCCGGGTGAAGGCTTCTATGCGACCGATGCCTTCACCGATCACGCGGTGCAGTTTCTCGACGAGCACGCGCGCGACCACCACGCGCCTGACAACAACGACGCGCCGTTCTTTTTGCACTTGTGCTACACGGCGCCGCATTTCCCCCTGCACGCCAAGCCCGAGGATATCGCCAAGTATCGCGGCCATTACCGCGAAGGATGGGACCGGCTGCGCGAACGCCGCTTCGCGAGGCAAAAGGAGCTGGGCCTGCTGTCGCCGGAAACCAAGCTGTCGCGGCGCGACCCCGTGTGCAAGGCGTGGGACGAGTTGCCCGCCGCCGAGCGCGAAGAATGGGACCTGCGCATGGCGGTCTACGCGGCGATGATCGATTGCATGGACCAGGGCGTGGGGCGGGTGATGGAAGCCGTCGATCGGATGGGCGCGCGCGACAACACGCTGGTGCTGTTCCTCTCGGACAATGGTTCAAGCGCCGAGGCGCTCAACTCGTGGCCCAATCCCGCGCGCGGCCACAAGCCAGGCGTGGAAACGGGCGCGCCGGGCTCGCACCGCTGCCTGGAGATCGGCTGGGCCTCGGCGGCGAACACGCCGTTTCGCATGCACAAGATGTGGGATCACGAAGGGGGCATCTCGACACCGCTCGTGGCGTGCTGGCCCGCCGGCATTGCGGCGCGCGGCACGCTCACGACCGAGGTCGGGCACATCATCGACCTGATGCCCACGCTTCTGGAAGTGGCCGGCACCAGTTACCCCGCGCAGCTCGGCGACCGCACGCTGCCCCCTTTGGCCGGGCAGAGCCTGGTGAAGGCGCTCACGGGCGGGCGGATCGGATCACGCACCTTGGGCTGGGAACACGAGGGGAACCGCGCGATCCGCATGGGCGATTGGAAATTGGTCGCCGAATTCCGCGGACCGTGGGAGCTGTACAACCTGGCGGAGGATCGTTCGGAAACCAACAACCGCGCGTCGACCGAGCCCGAGCGCGTCAAGGATATGGCCGCCGCCTGGCAAGCGTGGGCCGACAACGTGGGCGTGGTGCCGTGGGAAGATTTGCCCGGCTCGAAGTATAAGCCCTCGGCCGGCTACAGCCGGAAGTCGGAATTCGTAGCGCCGTAGCGCGAGTGCAATATCACGATCGGGTGCCACTGGTGGCTCGCCCACCAGTGTTCATGCGGAGTCGCTCACTGGTGGACAAGCCACCAGTGGCACCCAAGGACCATTTCGAATCAGCGGCAGTCGGCGCGTTGTGAGGGCGTGGACCGGCGGTTATGCTGCGACCGTGATTTGTTTTTCCACGTTCCTTCGCGCTCCGAGGATCTTGATCGATGCACGGCCTTAACCGTTTGATGATTGGCGTCGCGATTCTGCTGCTGTTCGTCTCGCCGCTCGCGGCCGATGAGCCGGTGACGAAAGCCACGATCGACGGCACGGGGCTCGGCTGGCGCGAGTTGGGCGAAGCCGATTTCACGAACGTCAATTGCGATCCCGACACCTGGACCTGGAAAGACGGCGTGGCGCATTGCACGGGCAAGCCCGTCGGCGTGATTCGCTCGCAGAAGCAATACACCAACTTCGAGCTGGTCGCCCAGTGGCGGCATTTGAAATCCGCCGGCAACTCCGGAATCTTCGTGTGGACCATTCCCGCGTCGCTCGAAGGGTTGAAACCAGGGAGCCTGCCGCAAGGGATCGAAGTGCAGGTTCTCGACCACGGCTACAAGACGCAATACGAGGCGGGCGGCAAGAAGGCCGATTGGTTCACGACCAACGGCGACGTGTTCCGCGTCGGCAAGGCGAAGCTCACGCCGTTCCCGCCCATTTCGCCCGACGGCTCGCGCAGCTTCCCGCGCAAGGAGCTGAGCCGGGGGATCAACGAGTGGAACCACTATTATGTGCGCGCCGTGAACGGCGAAATCCGCCTGTGGGTCAACGGCGAAGAAGTGTCAGGCGGCTCGGACGCCGACCCGCGCACGGGCTTTTTGTGCCTGGAATCGGAAGGCTCGCCGGTGGAGTTCCGGAATCTGCGGATTCGGGAGTTGCCGTAAGCGGCGGCATCCGGCAGCAGGCGTCTTATTGTGGTGCAGGCGTCTCGCCTGCAATCAG
>DASZWQ010000027.1 GCA_035546535.1 Pirellulales bacterium
TCCCGGACGACGCCGCGCACCTGGGCCGCTCCATCCGATCATCGATCACGAATCAGCAGCATGACGCCTACTTGAAACATTCCTTCTTCCGCTACACACACCTGATCGCTTGATGGACCATTATCTAGATAGGACTCAATAGGTCACGTTCCACGGTCCAACGGATTCTGGTTCCGAGTAAAGATCGCATATCATCGCGGCCCTGCAAGGGGCTTATACCTCATATAGAGGGTGGCGCACCGCGCATCCCGTCCAGGGGTTATCCCAGGGGATGGGTTAACCCGAGGACTCGATTTTGCCGCCGAACCCTCGCAACCGGCGCACATAAAGGCCCGATATCGTCACAACTTGCGTGCCGTGACGCTACTCCTGCGCCGTCGCGCGATCGGGCGTTTGCAAAGCCCGAGAAAGCGACCTACGTTTTCGCTGGCGGCTCGAGCGACCGCATGTCTTTCGCCGGTATGGTGCAAACGCGTCAGGCGGCATGGCCAGCGAACCTGTCATCACCGAAGTCGACCGCGAGCAAATTCGCGGATACCTGGGCGAGATGGTGCGCGCCGGAGACGATTTCGGCCGCTTCGTCGAAGAACAGTTCGACAACCTGCAAGCGCTGGCCGCCCGGCTTCAAGATCGTGAACAAGAGCTGGAAGCTGAGCGGGCCGCGCTCAAGGGGCAACTCGCCGGTCTGGCGCAGGCGCTCGACCGATTGGAAGCCGCCAGTGTTGCGGCCGAACGGTGGGTGGCCGAATCTCGCGAGGCTTCGCCAACTGCTGCGGCCGATCATGCGGCGGATTTCACAAAACTCCTCACCGAATTCGAGCACGCTCGTACACGATTCAGCGAAGAACTAATGGCGGCTCAAACCGAGGCGCAGTCGCACTTCGCATCGCTGGCTCAGGCGGCCGCGGCGGAACTGGCACAGGCCCGATCGCAAATGAGCGCCGCCAGCGAAGAGCTCGCCCGCGAGCGCCAACGACTTGCCGACGTCACGGAGCCGCTCCTCTTGGCCGCGGTAGCCGCGGCGCCGCGGATCGCAGAGGCGCCACAGGCCATCCGCACACCGACCGCCGGCGTGCCGGTCGAGAGTGCGGCGGCGAGCCCGATTGCGGAAGTGCCATCTGTGCCAGCGCAAATGACCGATGCAGCGGCGCCCGCCGTAAGTACTGCTGCGCCGTCTGAGGACGAATCCGGCGGCTGGTGGGGCGAGTTGCAGCAGTTGCGGCGCGGTTTGTCGAAGGCGGTGCAAGGACAGGGAGATGCCGCTCCTCGTCGCGCGAAGTCCCCTGCCACGAGTTGATCAGCAGTCCTTCGGAACAAGGCGGAGCAAGAACGAACATGGTCGCTACCGAAGATCACGTGCGACTCACTCCTGTGCATGCGTTGTCACGCCAGGGCGCGGAAGTCGCCGAAGAACTGGCCGACAACCAGCAGGTGGATCACCAACTATTGTTGGGGCGCACGGCCGCGGGATCCGATCCGGTCGAGCAGTTGGGCATCCTCGACGACGCCGTCTTCGAGGCGATCGCCGGACGCACCGACGCGCTTGTCGGGCTGAAACGCCTGTGGCCCGAAATCAAAGCCAGCCTCGGCCCGACGCTGCTCGAAGAATCGCGCGAGCAATACGTGCGTTACGCACTGCGCGTGTGGCGCGACGCGGTAGACGTCGACGGACTGCACAACCCGGCGGCCGCCCTTGCCGTCGTGGACGTCATGTCGTTATTGTTCGACGAGTGACAACGTCTCGCGAAAACGCCGGAACAGGTAGTGGCTGTCGTGCGGCCCCGACGATGCTTCGGGGTGATATTGCACGCTGAAGGCCGGGAACTCGCGATGCCTGACGCCCTCGATCGTGTCGTCGTTCAGGCTGCGGTGCGTTACTTCGAGCGACGCGGGCAATGAGGCTTCGTCGACGGCAAAGCCGTGATTCTGCGCCGTGATTTCCACGGTCCCGTTCTCCAGGTTCAAGACCGGCTGATTCGCGCCGCGGTGGCCGAACTTCATCTTGAAGGTCTTCGCCCCGCAGGCCAGCGAAAGTAACTGGTGCCCCAGGCAAATGCCGAAAATCGGCACCTGGCCCAGCAGGCCTTGAATCGTCTGGATGGCGTATTCGAGTGGTTCCGGATCGCCGGGTCCGTTGGAGAGAAAAACGCCGTCGGGCTTTTGCGCGAGCACCTGCGCGGCCGTGAACGTGCCCGGGAGCACCGTCACCCGGCATCCTTGGTCGTGCAAGTGCCGGGCGATGTTCCATTTCATGCCGTAGTCGAGCGCGACAATATGCGGGCGAGTGTCGCTTGCAGGCGTCGAATCGTCACCCAAGATGGCCCAAGGGCTAAGCGGTTCGCTCCAGTTTTTCGCGTCGCTGGGCACCACCTCGCGCACCAGGTCGCGACCGACCAGGCCGCGGCTCGCCCGGGCCTTGGCCACCAGGCTGGCGTCATCGAGATCGGTGGTCGATAGCACGCCCTTCATGGCGCCGCGATCGCGTATGCGGCGCACCAGGGCGCGCGTGTCGATGTCGGCCAGGCCCATGATGCCGGCCGCGACCAGATAATCGTGCAAACCGCCCTCCGCGCGGAAGTTGCTCACGCGCCGACTCAGTTGGCGGACGACAAAGGCCGACAAATGCGGGCGGCCGCTTTCGACATCTTCGGCGTTGACGCCGTAGTTGCCGATCTCGGGATAGGTCATCGTCACGATCTGCCCACGATAGCTCGGATCGGTGACGATTTCCTGGTAGCCGGACATCGACGTGTTGAAGCACACCTCGCCGTCGACCTCGCCCGCAGCGCCGAACGAGGTGCCGGTGTAAACGGTGCCGTCTTCCAGCGCGAGCTTGGCGATCGGGGGATGATTCATGCGACGTTCTGTCCGGTTTTTGTTGAATGATTCGACCAACGTTCAGGCATTGCCGGTTGTAGCGGTCTGATGTACATGCGCCGCCCGCCGCGCAGCAGAGCCGCTAAAGTCGCGCGGCTTACCATCCCGATACCCTCCCAATGGCTGTGGGTCTCCGGAACGTTGCCGCACTAGGGCCGCTCCGGACAGCCTTTACGAGGGTCCTTGCCCCGGCGAGCAAGGGCCCTCGATTTTTTTGCGTCCTCGCTTTCCCGGCCGCACGCGCAGCACCACCAGCGCAGCTCCGGAAACTTCCGGGAAGATTATAGGGCGAAGCTGCCGGCGCGCGTAGCGCCTCGGCGACCTTGACGACCGAGCGATTCCGAGGGCCAATATTTAGCCCGACACCGGCCGTGCCGCGCGCTCGGCCTTCGGTTCGCCGCGCGTTTCAGCTCCCAGGCAGCGGCCGATTTGCCGCACCGCCTGGCGCAGCCGGCTTTCGTTTTCCACGAGCGCCATGCGCAAGAAACCTTCGCCGGCCGGGCCAAAGCCCGAGCCAGGGCTCACCGCAACGTCCCCTTCTTCGAGTAGCTTCATGGCGAAGCTCAGCGTATCCATGCGCTGGCGCCAGATGTCGGGAATCTTGGCCCAGACGAACATGCCGGCCCGCGGCGGCGTGATGTCCCAGCCGATGCGGCGTAGGCCTTCGACCAGCACGTCGCGGCGATGCTGGTAGATCGCGGCCTGGGCTTCGACCGCGGCTTCGGTATGGCGGAGCGCTACGATCGCGGCCACCTGGATCGCCTGGAACATGCCGTAATCGTAGTAGGCCTTGATGGTGCCCAGGGCCCGCACCATTTCAGGGTTGCCGGCGCAGAAGCCCACGCGCCAGCCAGCCATGTTGTAACCCTTGCTCATGGTCGTGAATTCAACGCCCACGTCGACCGCGCCCGGGGCCGCCAGAAAGCTGGGGGGCCGATAGCCGTCGAAAGCCACATCGACGTACGCCGCGTCGCTAATCACCATGAAGCCGTAGCGCCGCGCCAACTTCACCACCTCGACGAAAAACTCCGGCTCAACCGTCACGCTCGAGGGATTGTGCGGGTAGTTGATGATCAGCAGCTTCGGCGCGGGATGCAGGTGCTGACACGTGTAGGCCACGTTCGAGAGGAACTTCTCGCAATCGGCCACTTCCAGCGTGATGACATTGCCCGAGGCTAGCGTGACGGCATGCGCGTGCGCCGGAAACGTGGGCGCCGGCACGATCGCCGTGTCTCCGGGGCCCATCAGGGCCAGGCACATGTGGCTGAAACCTTCCTTCGAGCCCAGGCAGACGATGATCTCGCTCTCGGGGTCGAGCCGCACGCCGTACCTTTTGAGATATTTGCTGGCCACCTCGCGACGGAGGTTCATGATACCCGTCGACTGGCTGTAGCCGTGATTCGCGGGGTCGCGGGCCGCCTCGACAAGCTTCTCGATCACCTGATCCTGCGGCGGGTCCGTGGGATTTCCCATGCCCAGGTCGATTACGTCGTCGCCGGCGCGCCGTTTTTTGTACAAAAGCGCGTTGATACGCCCAAAAAGGTAGGGCGGCAGCCGATTCATGCGCTCGGCCAGACGGACCTTGAAGGGCGCGTAGCCATCGTCGTCCAGAGGAGACGAAGCAGGATCGTTCATCGGAGAACCCGGCTCGAGAATGGGCGCAGGCGCGCCGCCAGGCGCGTCCCAGCACTCAAAGATACAACTCCACCAGCGTTTGGAAAACAGGGCGAATCGCCATCCAGCGTCCCCAGTATCGGCAAAATAGGGCATCTGGCGCCGCGCGGCACACAAATGATCCGCGTTTGCCGAGCATGACGCCGGCAACAGGACGTCGGCCGCCGGTGGCAGGTTCGCCGGCTGGTTGAAACCGCGGTTGTCCGGAAAACGACACGCTGGGCTTTGGGGGTGAAAAATCCCCCCAAAATTCTATTGACGACAGTGGTCGTTGCGATAGGCCAGGCCGCACGTAGCGGCGCGGCACTCGCAGCGGCTTGGTTTCTGCTCAGGCGCGCCGCGCTCTCGCGTCGCTGCCGAAGCTGGAAAGTGCCATGTTCAACCGCACGCCAGGTGTCACGCGCGAAGGCCTCGCTCGTTTGAAGCGAGCGAGGCCGTGGCTCTACACGAGTGGCGATGCGAAATAATCCGGGCGCGCCAGCCGCCGGCCGCTATTTCAACAGCGGCGTGGTCGGACTCGCACCTGGCTTCATGCCCGTCGGCAGGCGGCTGGGTGCGGGCCCCGCGTGCGAGCCGCGCGGCACGTTCGGATCGACCGGCATCTCGGCGCCGGTGCGCTGGAACATGGCCCGCTCGTCCTGTTTGCCGGTCTGGGTGGTGCCGGCCAGGTAATTGTCGATCGTGGCAGCGTCTTGAATCTTGGCGAATTCTTCGGCCATCTCGACGCGCAACTTTTTGTCGCGGACGTCGTCGGCGATTTGCTGGCGAACCTCTTCGAACTTCGCGCCCACCGGCTTTGTGCGTCCTTCGCAGAAGAGGATCACGAACTTCTCGCCCAGTTGCACGATGCCCGACATCTCGCCGGCGCGCAGCGAAAAGGCTTCCTGCTCCAGCAGCGGCCGACCGCTGAAGCGCTGAATCGGCGGCACTTCCCCTTCGAGGGCGTTGCTGCCCGCCTCGATCGAGTATTGGGCGGCCAGCTTGCCGAACTGTTTGGCGGCTTCGTCGATGGCGGCCTTCACCTCGGGCGAAGGTTCGACCCACACGCCGCCGGCCAGTTTTTCGGCCGGGCGCTTGGCGAGCTTTTCGATCGCGGGAATTTTGCGCGCCAGCTCCCACACTTCCTGGGCGCGGCGCTGATGATTCAGCACGATCGCCCGCACGCGCACGCGCGGACCGTAATTGGCGTCAAAGCCCTTGTGCAGGTCTTCTTCGGAGACCTGGATCTTGTCGCCGACCAGTTTCTTCAGCGCCACTTCGGGCCAGATCACTTCGTGCAGGTACACCTCCCAGGTCATGTCCTGCTCTTCCATCACGTACTTGCGCCATGCTTCCAGATCGGGTTTGCCGTCGGCGCGCGGCTTCACGCCGATCGACGCCGCCCGCATCACCTCGACGTCCATGTCTTGCGCCGTGACTTGGATCTTCCGTTTCTGGCAGGCTTGCTCGACCAGGCGGTGGTTGATCAGCCCTTTCAAGCTTTCCTTGCCGTGCCGCTCGATGCATTCCTCGGCCAACTCTTGCATCGTGATCGGGTGGCCGTTGACCTTGGCGGCGACTCCCGGATTGGCGGCCCGCTTTTGCGGATCGTTGTAGATATTCTCCACGACCGTCTGCTTTTGCAATTCTTCGAAGACATCCTTGGCGGCCAACCGCAGCTTCTTGTCGCGAATCGCCTCGGTCAGCAGTTTTTGCACCTGCTCCATCGGCACCGGCCGCGCGGGAATCAGCGCCTCGCACTTCATGAAGACGAACTGGTTCTGAACCTGGAAGACCTCCGAAATGTCGTTCTCTTTCATGGAGAAGGCGACTTTTTCGATCGTCGCGTCGCCCATGTGCGGACGAACCGGCTGGATCATGCCCTTGGCGCTGGCGCTACCGGCGTCTTCGGAATGCTCCTTGGCGATGTTGCCGAACTCTTCGGGGTTCTTCATCACTTCGGCGCGCAGGGCCTGTGCTTTTTTGGGATCGGTAGTCGTGATCACACGGACCTGCACGGCCGGCCCGAACTGCGTCTCATAGGCTTCTTGCAGATCCTGCTGCGTCACCTGCAGGCGCGAGTCGGCCAGCTTGCGCAGGGCGATCGTCGGCCAGATGATGTCCTTGGCGTATTGCGCCGTCGTGATGCCGCGCTCGTCCTTGAGCAGGCTCAACCACTGCTCGGTGGGCATGCCGAAGCGGTCGGCCATGCGGTCGATCTCGGCGTCGACCTCCTTGGTCGTCACCACGATGTTCCGCATCTTGCAGTGCTCGGCAATGAGATACTTGTTCGTCAGGCTTTCGAGAACTTCCTTGCCATGATGCAACATGCATTCGCGCGCCAAGTCATCGCGCGTGATCTGCTGATTATTGACGACCGCCATGACGCGCATCTTCTGCTCGGGCGGTTTGGCCGCGTTAGCAGCGGTCGGCGCTTTGCTGGGGCCCTTGGCGGCCTGCGCCGCCGGCGGGCCGGCGTCGGCCGGCGCGGGTCCCCACATCGTGCGCACCGCGATGGCGGTGCCGACGATCGAAAGCGTTCCAGCGATAAGAGCCAGTCGGCTCTTCCAAGATGTGCGCGGGCGTGCCTGCGGCGCTGCGGCTTCCATGCCTGACATGGCCAATGTCTCCGGTCGTTGGGTCGTGGGCGCGAAGGGCCTGGGGCGGGAAGCCCAAATCCTTCGCTCGCGGGATCAGTGGGCGGGGGAGTATAGGAAAGGCGGCCGAAAGGGGTCAAGGCCGATGGCGCCACACACGCACCACGATCCTAGCGGGTCGCTGTCACCGCTTGCGACTCGGGACGTTCAGCCCTTGCGCAAGCCCGCGATGGCGGCCTTGATCACGTCCGGCACGTTGCTCGTGATCATGTCGACGCCGAAGCTTACGAGTTCCTTCGCTCGCCCTGGATCGTCGACCGTCCAGACGCTGGCGCGCAATCCGCGCTCGTGCAGGGCGTCGACATGTGCTTTCGTGAGATGCTTGTTGTTCCAGCCGGCGAATGCGGCGCCGAACGACTGCATTTCGTCGAGCTGCGCGGCGGAAATGTCGTGCTCGCCGAGGGCACCGAGGACGAGCGTCGGCGACAGCCGTCGGCACTCGCGCAGGTAATCCCAATCGAACGCCATGACCGCGACGCTGGCGACACAGTGTCGACGGTTTACCAGGTCGACGAACGTCGCGGCGTCGCCTGCCTTGCGCTCGATGAGCGGCAGCGAGCCGGCCAGGATCGCATCGAGCGCCTCTTCCAACGTGGGGATCCGCGTGCCGGCGAATTGCGGTCCCAACCAACTGCCCGCGTCGAGCGTCTTGAGCTCGGCCAGAGTCTTGGTAGCGAGCGGAATCTTTTCGCCCCCCCAACGAGCCCGCGCGTCGGTCAGGCGATCCAGATCCTCGTCATGAAAGGCGACCGGCACCTGATCGGCCGTGTGCAGATAATCGAACTCGACCATGTCGACGCCCCATTGCACGGCCACTTGAAAAGCTGGCAGCGTGTTTTCGGGAGCGACCCGGCTGGCCCCGCGATGCGCCACGACCGCCACCCGCTCCATCCGCATGACGCCGGCGATCGGGGTGTAGCTGGTCATGGGAAATGATGAAGGCAAAACGATGAATGATGAATTGGCTGACGCTCGTTGCTCACGTCCTTTTGCAAATTATTTTGCATTCATCATTTTGCATTCCCCGCTCATTCTTCCATGACTTCGGCTTCGCGGGCCTTGGCCAGGTCGTTGGCGCGGTTCTCGTACTTTTTTGTCAGCTCTTGGATTTCTTCCTTGAGCGATTTGCAATCGTCCTCGCCGAGCTTCTTGTCTTTCTCGGCGGTGTCGGCTTCCTTGTTGCCGTCGCGGCGGACGTTACGGATCGAGACCTTGGCCTCTTCGGTCAGCTCTTTGACGCGGGCGACCATCTTGCGCCGCACTTCGCCCGACAACGGCGGCACGTTGAGCCGCAGCACGCGGCCATCGCTCATGGGATTGAAGCCCAGGCCGCTGGCCTGGATCGCCTTCTCAATGTCTTTGAGCGTACCCGGATCGAAGGGGCGAATCACGATCTGCGAGGGCTGATCCGGCGGCACGCCGACGCTCGCCAGTTGCTTCATCGGCGTTGGCGAGCCATAGGCCTCGACGCGCAGCGTATCGACCAACCCAGGGTTAGCGCGGCCCGTGCGGATGCCGGCCAGGGCATGCTTCAAAACATCGATGGCCTTATCCATCCGCTCTTCGACGTCCAAGAGGATATCGTCGGCGTTCATGTGATCACCCAAGTAAATGATGAATGCAAAGTGATGAATGATGAACGGAACTCCTGAGCGGCCTTCGCCTGCTCATCATTTATCATCCGGCATTTTTCCTTTCTTAACGTGGTTCGGCGACTTTACTGCGGATGAGGGTTCCCACTTTTTCGCCGCTTACGGCGCGGACGATGTTGCCCGCCTTGCGGAAATTGAAAACCAGGATCGGCATGTCGTGTTCCATGCACTGCGTGATCGCCGTTGGATCCATCACGCGCAGATTCTGCTCGCGCACCGAATGGTAGCTCAGCTCACTATACAAAACCGCGTGCGGGTTTTTCTCGGGGTCGTCCGAGTACACGCCGTCGACGCGGGTCGCCTTGAGCAGGATATCGGCGTCCAGTTCCAGGGCCCGCTGTGCCGCGGCCGTGTCCGTCGTTACGAACGGGCTGCCGGTGCCGCAGGCCAGGATCACGATGCGTCCTTTTTCCAGGTGCCGCGTCGCGCGGCGGCGGATATATGGCTCGGCTACGCCATCCATGCGAATGGCCGACGACAGCCGCGTGGCACAGCCGACCGATTCGAGCGCGTCCTGCAAGGCCAGGCCGTTGATCACCGTGGCCAGCATGCCCATGTAATGGCTCGTGGCTTCCTGGATCCGCGCGCTGGCCGAGGCGAATTGTGCGCCGCGGAGGATGTTGCCTCCGCCGATCACGATGGCAATCTGCACGCCGCGCTGGGCCGCCTGCGCGGTTTGCTCGGCGACGTGGACTACCGCATCCATGCTGATGCCGCGCTCGCCGGCGTGCGTAAAACTCTCGCCGGAGAGTTTCAACACCACCCGTTTATAGTTGCCCGTGACGTCGGCCATGAGTACTCGCTTCCGTGTTAATTGAAAACGTCTTGCCAAGGCTCGCGCGGGCGTGCGATCGCGGCGAGTCGACTTGCGGCCGACTGCGGCACGGCGCAGTGCGCGATTCCCTGGCGCGCCGCGTCGTGCGGTCGACAATTACTCCTTGCCCAGCTCCCAGCGGACGAACTTCTTCACTTTCATGCCGGCTTCCTTGGCCATCTGGCCGACGGTCTTCTTGTCGTCCTTGATGAACGGCTGCTCGGTGAGGACGTTCGCGGCGTAAAAGTTTTTCATCCGCCCTTCGATCATCTTGGCCAGAATGTTCTCTGGCTTGCCTTCGCCGCGGGCCGCCTCGGTGAGAATCTCGCGCTCCTTGGCAACGGTCGCCGGGTCGAGGTCCTCTTTGGTCACCGCCGCTACCTTGTTGGCTGCGACGTGCATGGCCAGGTCCTTCGCCACCTCGGGCGTGCCCCCTTCGACCTCGACCAACACGCCAGGACTGCCGGTATGATGGGCGTAGCCACCCGCCGGCGCGTCGATGCGCACGATCCGCGCCAGGTTGAACACCTCGCGGATCCGATTGAACATGTCGTCCTTCACCTGCCCCAAGGTCTCGCCCGGCTTGCTCGGCGAGGGCTGCTTGAGCAACTCCTCCGGCGTTTTGGCGCCGGGGCCGGTGGCCAATTGCCTGGCCAGATCGTTGGCAAATTGCACGAACTCCGGGCTGCTGGCAACCGGAGCGCTTTCGCACTGCAGCTCGATCATGGGGG
>DASZWQ010000028.1 GCA_035546535.1 Pirellulales bacterium
GCCGTAGAGCGTCAGCAGGTAGAACAGCCCCACCATGAGCTCGGTGCGCTGCGTGACATATTCGACCGTTTCGGTGTTGATCGGGTGGAGCGCCCACAAGAGCGCCGCGGCCAGGGCCAGGCCGTCGGCCGCGCGATCGAAACGATGCTCGAAGCGCTCGAGCCGCAAAGTGCGCCGCGCGAGTGCAAAGAGCACCAGCGCCGCCAGCACGTGCAGGCACACATTAACGACATGGAAGCCGAACGGATCGAGGCCCCCGTAGGCGACGTTCAGGGCAAACGACAGGTTCACCAGCGGCCGCCCCGAAGTGGGAAGATCAGGTGCCGGCCAAAGAGGTCCGGAACCTGGCTCCGCTCCCCAGAGCGGATAGACATGGAGGATTGACGGGTTTTCCGCAAGGCCAGGCTTGTCATCGAAAACGAACGGAGCATGCAGACCGGCGCGATAGGCGGCAAAAACCGCCACACTCAGAATGGCCGCCGCCAGCAATGCCGTCACCACGGGCGCAAGGCGAAGCCACGTTCTCGACGCAGATTGTTCCTCCGCGCGCGGCGCTCGATTCGCTTCCGTACGGTCACCGTCGATCTTCGCTGCCTGTTGATCGGACATTGGGTTTAGCTAATTGTCGGTTGACCAGCCGCCGCGGGCGCAAAAAGCGAGGCCCGGCGCCAGAAGAGCATCGGGCCTCGCGATCGCGAAATCAATGACGGAACAAAGCCCTTTGACTTTCGCGAGAAACTCTTTCACGTCTCGGCCGGTCGATCAAAGGCAAGCTCACCCGAGACGGTGCAGGCGAGCGTTGCCGAGCTGCCCACCGTGAGCTCTCCCGATCCGCCGGTGGGTCTTTATACTGCCCCAGTCAAACAAAAAGGGGAGTCAAACAAAAAGGGGGGCTGAGCTCTTCCGAACTCAACCCCCCAGTAATAACACTCATCGGCCGGAAGCCTTTGGCCAGCCCCCGCCAGATTCTACTACTCTCAGACTAGCGTCCCTTGCGGAGACGACGGACAGCCAGCGGGGCAACCGAGCACAGGCCGAGCACGGCCAAGGCAACGGTTCCCGGCTCGGGCACCTTCGTGAAGGCGACCTGACCGGCGATCGTGTAGGTCAGCGTAGCGGGGCTGCCACCGAGGCTGATCGAGGTCGAACCCGACACGACGGTCGGAATGATCAACTCGGTGCCGTTGTACGATCCCGTCGTGGGAGAAGGAACAGAGAAACCGACCGGGCTGGTACCGAAGTCGAACGTGTTACCGAGAATCGTGCCAGCACCGCCATCGAGCACGAGGCCCAGGCCGCTGACGTCGATGTTTCCGCCCGAATAGTTGAACGGACCGGGGCTCGCCGAGACCACGTTACCGGCGCCCAAGTCGCCGATGCTCAGGTGGCCGCCCGTAAGGGCCAGGTTGCCCAGAAGCGTGTTCACATTCCACGGGCTAGCGACCAGGAGGCCGGCCGAGGGACCAGTGCCCAGCACATTGCTGAGCGACGAGCCATTGTCGGTGGCCGTGATCGCACCACCGGTGATCGGAATCGCCTGCGTGGCGGGAATGAGAATGTCGGCGCCGTTGAGCTTCAGCTCAAGGGTGACACTCGTGTTGGGCAGATCGAGGTTGAATTGCGTTGCCTTGGCAACGCCGGCGCACGCTACAAGCGCGCAAACAAGTGCCAGACTCTTAACTTTCATTTGCAGTTCTCCTTCAGGTGTCGCATTAGCTCCCACTCCACCGCCGATGGGTGTTACCCGCACATTTTGCGCGATCCGAACTAGGTAGTCAACAAAATAATTTCAGCATTTTTCAAGAATCCGAAAGAATCCGTAGATTGCTAAAGTTTCGCCAGCCCTCTAATCTGCACCATCCGGGGGGATTGGCAGGGCCGCCATCTTGGCGCAATTTCTCCGAGCACGTTTGGCGAGGATCCGCGCCCGGCTGAATGCCACGCCTCGGCTAGCGGCGCTTGCGAGCAATCGCGCGCTGCATGGCGGTGCCCATGTCGGCCGGGCTCTGGGCCACTTCGATGCCCGCGGCTTCCAGGGCGGCAATCTTCTCGGAGGCGGTCCCCTTGCCGCCGGAAATAATGGCGCCGGCGTGCCCCATGCGCTTGCCCGGAGGGGCCGCGCGCCCGGCGATAAAGGCCGCGACGGGCTTGGTGACATGATCGCGGACGAAGGCGGCCGCTTCTTCTTCGGCCGTTCCGCCGATTTCGCCCATCATCAGAATGGCTTCGGTGGCGGGGTCGGCTTCGAACAGTTTAAGAACGTCGATGAACGACGTGCCCACGATCGGGTCACCGCCGAGACCGACGCACGTTGACTGCCCGAGTCCCAGGTTCGTCAACTGCCAGGCGGCTTCGTACGTCAGCGTGCCCGAACGGCTCATGACGCCAATCGGCCCCTTGCGATGAATGTGGCCCGGCATGATGCCGATTTTGCACTCCTCGGGCGTAATCACGCCCGGGCAATTAGGGCCCACCAACACTGAATTGCTGCGGCGCACCACATCGTAGACGTGCACCATATCCAAGACCGGCACCCCCTCGGTGATCGCGATCACGGTTTTGATCCCCGCGTCGATGGCTTCGAGAATGGCATCGGCCGTTGCGGGCGGGGGAACGAAGATCATCGTGGCGTCGGCGCCCGTTTTCTGCACCGCTTCGACGACGGTATCGAAAACCGGCAAATCGAGGACCTTTTCGCCTCCTTTACCGGGTGTGACACCGCCGACCATCTTGGTGCCGTAGTCCAGACATCCCTTGGTATGGAACTGCCCAACCTTGCCCGTGATTCCCTGACAAAGGACGCGAGTGTTCTTATTGATCAGAATGCTCATGCTCGACCCGATGCGGCAAAAAGTGGCAAGGTGGAATTAGGCAACGTGACGGGGCTTAGGGGCTTAAGGGGCTTATGCAACGGACGCGACGACTTTCTTGGCGGCGTCGGTCAAACCGTCGGCGGCGATAATGTCGACGCCGCTACTGGCGAGAATCTTGCGCCCCTCTTCGACCTCGGTTCCTTCCAGTCGCACGACCAGCGGTACGCTAAAGCCGACGGTCTTATAAGCGGCCAGGATCGCCGTGGCGATCGTCGTGCAGCGCATGATGCCGCCGAAAATATTGACTAGCACGGCCTTTACGTTCTTGTCCGAAAGCAGAATACGGAACGCCTCGGTCACCTGGTCGACATTGGCGCCGCCGCCCACGTCAAGGAAGTTGGCCGGCATGCCGCCGTGCAGTTTGATCAAGTCCATGGTGCTCATCGCCAGACCGGCGCCATTGACCAGGCAGCCGATGTTGCCGTCGAGCTTGACGTAGCTCAGACCTGCATTGGCAGCTCGCACTTCGGCCGGCTCTTCTTCGCCGATGTCGCGTAGCTCGGCCAGGTCCTTATGGCGGAACATAGCGTTGTCGTCGAAGGTCATCTTGGCATCGAGCGCCAGCAATTCGCCGGCCCCGGTAACGACCAGCGGGTTGATCTCGGCGAGGCTGCAATCGGATTGGACAAAAACCCGGCACAGGCCCTTCATGAACTTCTCGGCCGACGCCAGGCTGGGCCCCTTGAGGCCCAGGCGCGAGGCCAACTTCCGGGCCTGGAAGCCTTCGAGCCCGACGGCCGGGTCGAAGCGTTCCTTGTAGATCAGCTCGGGCGTCTTGGCCGCGACGTCCTCGATGTTCATGCCCCCTTCGCTCGAAACCATCAGCACCGGTCCGTGCGAGCCACGGTCGACCACGATGCCCAGATAGAGCTCGCGGGCGATATCGCAGCCTTGCTCGACCAGGACCTGGCGAATGGTCTGGCCTTCGGGGCCGGTCTGGATTGTGACCAACGACTTGTTCAGTAGCGCTTCGGCGACTTTGGCGGCTTCTTCGGCGCTACGAACCAACTGCACGCCGTGCTGCTTGGAGTTGTCTTTGATGGTTCCCTTGCCGCGGCCGCCCGCGTGGATCTGCGCCTTGACGACCGCGATCGGTCCGCCCAGCTTGCGGAACGCATCGGCCGCTTCGGCCCCGCTACGAGCAACGATCCCCTGCGGCACGGCCACGCCCGCCTTGCGCAGAATCTCCTTGGCCTGGAATTCGTGAATTTTCATCGCGGAACCGGCGAGCTTTTGGGTGGGAAAATCAGACGCCAAGTGGCATCCGAGGGAGTGCGAGCCGGGGATTATAGGACGCCCGCGCGCCGATGGTCAAGGAGCCGAGCGATTGCCTCGATCGCCGCTAGAGTCATATCTGGTCAGGACTTCCTGCTGCCGATGCGGGTCGGGCGTTCTATACTTACGAGCGCTTAAGGGAGCGGCATTTCGCCGCTTTGTCGCGACTCAAATACGTCGTGCGATCACCATGTCCGAAGTTCCCGAAGGCAGGCCGGTCGAGAATCAAGGCGTGCCGCCTGCCGTGATGCGACGGCGCTGGCGTTGGACAAAGCGCGCGCTAGTTGCGATCGGCTTGTATCTACTCGTCGCCTATGTCGTCCTGCCCGCGGCGTGGCATCACTACGAGCATCAGCCCAACCTGGAAGGGACGCCCAAGGTGACGGTCACCGGCAGCGACATCCCGGGCGATCCGCTGAACATCGGTCTGGTCGGCACGCAAGAGGAAGTCGTGCGTGCGATGCTCGCGGCCGGTTGGCATCCGGCCGACGCCGTGACCGCGCGCAGCAGCATCCACATCGCCGAAAGCGTGCTGTTGGATCGAAAATATGAAGACGCGCCGGTCAGCAGCCTGTACGTGTGGGGCCGCAAGCAAGACCTGGCCTTCGAGCAGCTCGTCGGAAAAAGCGCCAAAGAACGGCATCACGTCCGCTTCTGGAAAAGCCCGGAAACGGCCGACGATGGCCGGCCCACATGGCTGGGCGCGGCGACGTTCGATCACGGCGTGGGGCTGAGCCATCGCACCGGGCAGATCACGCATCACATCGATCCCGACATCGATGCCGAGCGCGATCATGTGCTGAACACGCTCATCGAAGCCCATGAGCTGCTGCGCACGTACCAGGTCAGTGGCGTGGGCCCGACCCTGAACGGGCGCAACGGCGGCGGCGATTGGTACTACACCGACGGCGAAGTCACGATCGGCGTCATCAGTCCGAATAACGTGCCGAGCGAGATCGCGCCGATCGAAGAGCCGAATCCGATTGCGGTACAAGCCAAGAACCGATTCTGGTCATGGCTGCGCGGCTGGCTCAAGTGAATGATCGCCGCACGCTGGGCACGCGATTTTCCGACTCACTGACTTCTGCGGTACCCTTTCAGCCAGTCCTCGATCTTTCGTGCCATCGCCGGCTGCCCCTGCTCCCGTGCCATTGCCGCGGCCCGATCCGCCATGAGGATCGCTTCGTCCGACCGACCTGCCTGCGCATAAGCCATGGCCAGGTTGGCATATCCGGTCACGTCGGGCTTCAGCTTGATCGCCTCTTCGAATTGCTCGACCCCCTCGGCCGTTTTGCCGGCCGACACCAGCGCGATGCCGAGATTCGAATGCGCTTCGGCATAGTCGGGGCGCAGTCGCAACGCCTCACGAAGCTGTTCGATGGCTTCGTCATGCCGCCCAAGCGAGTACAGCAGTGCGCCGAGGTTGCTGTAGGCTTCGACAAAATCGGGATTTGCCCGTAAGGCGGCCTGGTAATGGGATATGGCTGCTTGCGGATCGTCGGCAGCGAGGCTGGCGCCGAGGTTCAAGTGCGCTTCGGCCAGATCGGGCTTCAATCGCACGGCTTCCTCGAATTCCGCGCGCGCCTGCTGATTCCGCCCCAGTAGCCCCAAGATGTGTCCGAGGTTCGAGTGCAATTCGGCACTGGGCTTCAACCGCAGGGCCGCCTCGTAGTGCGGCACGGCCTCGTCCAGCCGGCCGGACTTCGCGAGCAGGTGGGCCAGATTGATATGCGCGTCGGCATAGTTCGGATTGATCTCCAGGGCTCTCTCGAATTGCGGTTGCGCTTCGCCGAACTGCTGCAAATGCACGAGCGCCACGCCCAGGTTCGACTGCGCCTCGGTGTAGTCGGGCGACAGATCCAAGGCCCGCCGGTAATGCGATATCGCTTCGGCCGGCTGCCCGGCGTCGACCAGCACGACGCCCAGGTTGTTCTGCACCCGCGAATTCTCCGGCTGGTAAATGGCGGCGTCCTGCCAGAGTGCGATCGGATCGTTGTAGATGTTTGCGCGCTGAAAGCTGAGCCAGGCACCGGCGGCCGCGATCGCAAGCGTCACGGCAATCGTGCAGCGAAAAACCACGCCTGCATTGCGCGCTGACACGGCCGGCGCCGCGCGATCAGCGAGACGGCTGAGCGTCAGGTAGGATCCCACCAGCAGCCACGGGATGAGGCTCGCCAGCGGCAAATACATGCGCCGCTCGGCCGCGATTTCGGTGATAATCGGCACGACCAACGTCGGGGACAACACCAGTAGCGCCGCCGCCCACGCGAAGCCGGTCGCCGTCCGCCGATAGAGTAGCGCGATCGTGGCCAGTCCCAACAAGGAGACCGGCGCGATCCACGGCCACGCTTCGGCGAACGAGTGCAGGTACGGAAACTCGTAATGAATCACGAGCGGCCACGGCCACACGATCAGTTTCAAGTACAAGAGCAGCACGTGCGCTTGAGTGAGCCACCACACATGCGCTGGGACTCCCAGGTGAAAACCGGCGGACTTCGAGCGGGCGCCACCGAAATTCAAAGCGGCCAGCAATCCCCAGGTGGCGCACAAGCCGGCATAAAGTGGCGCGGATTGCCGCAATGCGTCGCCAAACGAGCGGCGGAGGAACGTCCGCTCGAAGAGCAGAACGACGACCGGCGCCGTGACCATCACCTCCTTGGACGCCATGCCGGCGGCCGCGGCGGCGATCGCCGCGGCTAGCCAGCCGGTTTTCGCTTGCGGCGCCGTAGCGCTCCAATATCGTAGCGATGCGTAGAGCGTGCCCAGATAGAAAAGCGAGACCAATAGCTCGGTGCGCTGCGTCACGTACTCGACCGCTTCGGTCTGTAGCGGATGCACAGCCCAAACGAGCGCTGCCACGAAGGCGAGCGGGTCGGCCACGCCAGCGAGGCGATCGCTGAAATACGCAAGCAAAAGCGTGCGGCGCACCAGCCGCCATAGCAGCAGCGCGGCCAGGATATGAATGGCCACGTTGAACGCGTGGTAGCCGGTCGGGTCGAGCCGGCCTGACTGGTAATTGAGCGCCAGGGTAAGATTCACAAGCGGCCGGCCGGCGGTGCTCACGTCACGCGGGGGACGCAACGGGCCGGGGCGTTCGTCAGTTCCCACGAGCGGCCAGGCAGAGCGAATCGACGGGTTCTCGACGATCGATACCCGATCATCAAAAATGAACGGAGCGTGCAAAGCCGGGGCGTAAATGGCGAGCACAGCGCCGATTAAAAGCCCGGCACCGGCGAAATCCAAAAGTTTTCGCCGCGCGGGGCCTGCCGCCGCAGCGCAGGCAAACGAGTCGGCCGGTTCCTGTTGATCCAAGAGTTCTCGTCGATCCGTCAGAGTCAATGTTTCAGTCCACGAAACAGAGGGCACGGAAAATGACTCGCCCTACGACGTTCACGTTAGCGAGTAGTCCGATTTGTTGGAATGCAAGTCTGACTTCTGCGGCCGGCCTCTGTGAGGCCCGGAATCCGAGCGTGCCTCGACCGGGGCCACAGACCCCCGCTACCAAACGCACGGGCCGTCCCGCAATCGGTCGCCTGGTTGGTGTGGCAGCTCTGATGACGGTGACCGGTCGGATTGCGCTTGGCGCAGAGCAACCTCCGCCGCAGGCGCCCGCTGTGCAGACCGTGAACGCCGAGCGCGGCATGGTCGTTTCGGTCTCGCCCGAGGCGAGCGACGCAGGCCTGGCGATTCTTCGCCGCGGTGGCAACGCGGTCGATGCCGCCGTGGCAACGGCCCTCGCGCTTGCCGTCACTTATCCCGGGGCGGGCAACATTGGCGGCGGCGGATTCATGCTCGTCTGGCCGGGCGATGGCCAGGAACCAGCCTGCGTCGACTATCGCGAGACGGCTCCTGCTGCCGCGACTGCGGACATGTTCGCCAAGAACCGCGCGCCGTACTCGCACATGGCCGTTGGTGTGCCCGGCACACCGCGCGGGCTGGCCCTCGCGCACAAGCGCTGGGGCAAGCTGCCGTGGCGCGCACTGGTCGCGCCGGGCGTGACGCTCGCGCAACAGGGCTTCGCGGTCGACGCGGCGTTGGCTGAGGATCTCAACAATATCTCCAAAAAACCCACAACGAGCGCCGAATTCCGCCGCGTTTTCGCGCCGCCACGGCAGGGAACGTGGCAGGCCGGCGATCGGCTCGTACAGCCTGAGCTGGCTCGCACGTTGCAACGGCTGGCCGACGATGGGCCGGACGCGTTCTATCGCGGCAACATCGCCGATTCGATCGTCGCCGAAATGCGCGCCGGTGGTGGATTGATCACGGCCGACGACCTGGCCAGATATGAAGCCAAGCTGCGCACTCCCATCCACGGTACCTATCGAGGCTTCGACGTCTTCGGACCGCCGCCGCCCAGCTCGGGCGGGACGTGCCTCGTCGAAATGTTGAACGTCCTCGAGAACTTCGACTTGGGTCAAGAAGGCCGCTTCTCCGCGAGAACCGCGCACTTGATGATCGAAGCCATGCGGCGGGCCTATTGCGATCGCGCCCAGTTCTTGGGCGACCCTGACTTTGTCGAGGTGCCATCGCACCTGACGACAAAGGATTACGCGCACAAACTGGCTGCCGAGATCGACCTGTCACGCGCTACGCCGAGTTTGCAATTAGCGCGAGACCGGTTGGTGACCATCGAGGGAGAAAGCACGACCCATTTTTCGGTCGTGGACGCGGATCGAATGGCGGTCGCGAACACGTACACCCTGCAAGAAAACTTCGGCGCGCGAATCGTGGTGCGGGGGGCAGGCTTCTTGCTCAATAACGAAATGACCGATTTCAACCCCCGGCCAGGCTACACGGACCGGAACGGCGCGATCGGCACATCGGCCAATGTAATCGCGCCAGGCAAGCGGATGCTCAGCTCGCAATCGCCCACAATCGTCGCCCGCGACGGGCGTCTGCAGCTGGTCACCGGATCGCCCGGCGGTCGCACGATCCCCAACACCGTGCTGTGCGTGCTGGTGAACGTGCTCGATTTCGGCAATGACGTCGCGCAGGCGGTCGACGCGCCGCGCATGCACCACCAGTGGATGCCGGATCGCGTCACCATGGAACTAGGCAACGAGCCGGAACAAGCGCCGCTTGTGCGCGAGTTGCGGGCTTTGGGACATGACGTCTGGGGCAAAAAACGCGAACAGGGGGACGCCCATACGATTCGCGTACTCGATCATAGGCTACAGGGCGCGGCCGACACCCGGCAAACCGCCGGCAAGGCGGCGGGATACTGACACTTTCCGGCCGCGGCTGTCGGCCCGGTGGCAGCTAGCAGCCTGTTGAAAAAAGCCCTCGTGGCTTTTTTCAACCTCGCCAAGTGCGAAGCAAAGCTTCGCACGGCTCGCAAAATAACGACTTACGTCGACATTTTGCCATCGCATCCCTGCGATGTCGCAGCCCGTTGAGTTC
>DASZWQ010000029.1 GCA_035546535.1 Pirellulales bacterium
ACATCCTGGCTCGTTATGGTATGACTCACCCTTGAACGCATGGCTCCCTCCTTGGAAGTGACCTGCTGGACACAAGTCATGTACAAGAGGAGCCTTGCGTTCACCTATATCAATCCGCCAAACTTGGCACTACTGTCATTCATCATTTTGCTTTCATCATTTTTTCTCCGGTAGTCGAATCGCCACGCTCGCGTAATGCCCGGTCAGCCCTTCGCGCTCGGCCAGGGCGCGGACGTCTTCGGCCGCGGCGGCTAGTGCCTCGGGCGTGTAGGAAATGACGCTCGTTCGCCGCAAAAAGTCGTTGGCACACAGTCCACTCGCAAATCGCGCCGTCCCGCCCGTGGGCAACACGTGCGACGGGCCGGCCACGTAGTCGCCCAGCGCCACGGGGCTGTAATGCCCCAAAAACGCCGCGCCCGCGTGGCGAATCTTGGCCAACAACTGTTCCGGATCGCGCGTCGCCAGGTGCAAGTGCTCGGGGGCGATTTCGTCGGCGATCGCGGCCGCTTCGTTTTCGTCAGTCGCGAGCACCAGCGCGCCGAAATCCTCCAAGCTGCGCCGCGCCAAGTCGCCCCGTGCGAGCGATCCAAGCTGCCGCGCCAATTCCTGTTGCGTCTCGTCGAGCAGCCGCGCATGCCACGAAATCAGGACACTCGAGGCCGGCGAATGTTCGGCCTGGGCGATCATGTCGGCGGCGATAAAGTCAGCCCGAGCGGTTTCGTCCGCCACGACCACCACTTCGCTGGGGCCGGCGATCGAATCGATATCGACCTCGCCATAGACTAGTTTCTTCGCAAGCGCGACGAACACGCTGCCGGGCCCGACGATCTTGTCGACCTTTGGCAGCCCCTCGACGCCATAGGCCAGCGCCGCCACGGCCTGTGCGCCCCCCAGGCGGTAAACCTCGGTAATTCCCAAGGCATGACACGTGGCCAGCAGATCCGGGCTGTATGCGCCAAACGGCGTCGGCGGCGCCACCACGGCCAGTTCGCGCACACCGGCGGCTTGCGCCGGCACGGCAGTCATAAGCACGGTCGATGGATACGACGCAGCGCCCCCCGGAACGCAGATGCCGATCCGATCGAGCGGCAGATACCGCTGCCGCAGGCGGACGCCATCCGTTTGTCCGACGGTGGCGTCGTGATGCAGAATCGCGGTTTGAAATTGCAGGATGTTGCGCCGCACGCGCTCGATGGCACGCAGGAAATCGGGGGCTGCGGCGCGGTGCGCCGCTTCCAGGTCGGCCGTGGGAACGCGAATCATCGCGGCCGAGAGCGCGGCCTTGTCGATGCGGGCCGAATAGTCGAGCACCGCCGGGAGCCCATTTTCGCGCACGTCGCGACAGATGCGTTCAACGATCTGGCCGGGCGTGAGCGGTTCGCCAAAGACTTCGATGGTCCGCTGCTTGCCCGCCTCGCTGACGATATCGCCGCGTGGGCTGAGCTTTTCGCGCAGCGCCGTCAAGGCCGCGCGGAAATCATCGCGCCGCGAATCGAGCTGGGGCAGACGTAAGGGACTCGTGACCATGACATAACTGTCTCGGGCCGGGAAGAAACCCCAATTGTGATCGCTTGCCCGGAATCGCGGAAGCCCTTGCTGGAAATGCCTCAGGCGGCCACGGGCGGGACCGAATTCCCACGTCCCCAATCTGGCCCGCCGCTCATCGGATTCGAACAATTACTTGCCAGCGGCATCGGGCAGACGAAGTCTGCCTTGTCGCTATTGCCGGCGCGCGTTAGAACGCTGCCGGAATCGCCGGTGGTGGTGCCCGGCCCGTTATGTTTCGACCCTGTTCTCCGGAGCCACCAATCTCATGACCGAACGAGCCATCGACCTGCGTAGCGATACGGTAACCCGGCCCACTCCTGGCATGCGCGCCGCGATGGCCGCAGCCGAAGTCGGCGACGACGTCTTCGGCGACGACCCCACGGTCAATCGCCTGCAGGAGCGGATCGCCGAAATGCTCGGCAAGGAAGCCGCCCTGTACGTTCCCTCGGGCACGATGTCCAACCAGATCGGCGTGCGGCTGCACTGTCAGCGCGGCGACGAATTGATCTGCGAAGCGCAGTGCCACATCTTTAATTACGAGCAGGGCGCGGCGGCGCAGCTTAGCGGCGTCAGCACCCGCACTGCCGAAGGAAACTATGGCGTGCTGGCCGTCGAACAAGTGGCCGGGCTGGTTCGTGCCGACGATCCGCATTGCTCGCCGACCCGGCTGCTGTGCTTGGAGAACACGCACAATCGCGGTGGCGGCCGTGTGCAGCCGTTCGACAGCGTCGAAAAGATCTGTCGCTGGGCGCATGGGCAGGGACTGGCGACGCACCTGGACGGCGCGCGACTGTTCAACGCCGTCGTGGCTTCGGGCATTGCGGCCGCGAAATGGGCCCAGCCGTTTGACACGGTGAGCGTCTGCTTCTCGAAGGGCTTGGGCGCGCCGGTCGGATCGGCGCTCGCCGGCCCGCGCGATTTGATTGCCAAGGGGGTGCGGCACCGCAAGGTGCTGGGGGGCGGCATGCGGCAAGCGGGCATCATCGCGGCCGGGGCACTTTATGCCCTGGAGCATCACGTCGAGCGCCTGGCCGAGGATCACGCGAACGCGCAATTGCTCGCCGATGCCGTGCGCCAGATCGACGAGCTCGAATTACGCCCCGCCAAGGTCGACACGAACATCGTGATCTTTCACATCGCGCCCGAGTGGGGCACCGCCGTGCAATTGCACGACCGCCTGGCCGAGCGTGGCGTGCTGACCCACCCCTTCGGCCCGCAATTGCTACGCGCCGTGACGCACCTGGACGTGCATCGTCCGGAAGTCGAGCGGGCCTGCGAAATCCTGGAAGAGGTGGTGCGGGCCGGCGTCGCCACGGCGGGCCCCGCCGCCAAGGTACGTGGCGGGTATCAGTAGGTTTCGCATTGGAAGCCGGCGGCTGGGCGTCTTATTCCGGGCGGCGATGGATCTGTCGGCGCAGCTCGTCAACTTGTTGGGCCGGCTCGCGCAGCATCGACATCTGCAGGTCGAAGCGCCCTTGCGCGATGCGACGCGCGTATTTCGCGCGATGCAGGATCGTGAAGTACAAAGCCAAAAGCAGGGAAATGCAGCCGACGGCCGACCACGCGAACATGGCGACTTGCTGGCCGGAAAACTTCCCCGCCCAGGCGAGTGGTATTACGGCAAGATAATCGAGAAGTAACACGATCGTCGCGATCCAGGCGGCCCGGCGGACGATGCGGCCGTCGCGTTCCCATTTGGCCAGCGATTGTTCCAATTGCATGCGCATCTCCTTGAGTCGTGACTCGTGAATGTCCGGGTCTTGCGCGATGAGCGCCGCGGCCCGATCGGATTGTCCGAAGTTTTCAGGCATGGATATCTTCCTCGAGCAGGGCACGCAGCGCAGCTTTGGCGTAATGCAGGCGCGATTTTGCCGTGCCCTCGCTGCAACCGACGACCTCGGCAATATCTTTGACGTCCATGTCCTCGATGAACCGCAGTGTCAACACTTCGCGGTGCGCGGGCGACAGTTGCTCCAGCGCGCGGTGTACGAACTCGGCGTCTTCCAAGATCACCAACTCGTTCCAGTCGTCTATGTTTTCGATCGTGGCGGCGTCTTCCGTGGCGGCGGTCTCGGTCGTGCGCGTGCGCGCGTAAGTTATTGCGCGACAATAAGCGATGCGATAGACCCAGGTACGAAACGCCTCGGGAGCCTGCAGCTTTCCTAGCGAGCGAAAGACTTGCAGCCACGTCTCTTGCAGCACGTCCTGACAGGCGTCGATGTCGCAGACCAAGCGGCGCACGTAGTACAGCAACCGCGCGTCGTACATCGCGACCAGCTCATGAAACGCGGCGCGGTCGCCGCTACGGGCACGCCAAACAATAATTCGCTCGGCGAGCTCGTCCGCAGGATTTGCGCCCATTCGCGAAAAGTCCGCGCGTTGCCATTCTGCCCGCGGCGATTACGTTCGCCGCCGCCTGATTATAAGTCGCGCGGAGAAGGGGGCGTGGTTCAACGGCTCTCGACGATTTTTCGAAGATTTTGCCCGGCGAGCAGGGCAAACACCAGCGATCCGCGCGAGTTAATCGGGCTAAGGCGCTCTCCTTGCGCGCTAGCGCGCCAGCGAGAGCGTGAGCGACTTTTGCCGGCGCACAACGTTAATCGTGACGCGGCTTGTGTCGGTTTCCAGCGCCGCTTTCACGTCGGGCGGCGTGTTCACCTCGCGGTCATTGACCTTCGTCAGGCGGTCGCCGGGGCGCAGGCCCAAGTCGTCGGCCAGCGAATCGGGGCGCACCGACATCACGAGCATGCCCCCACCGGCTGCCGGCCGCGCCATGATACCCAGCGCGCCCGAGCTGTCGGGGCGCGGTGGCGCACTTGCCATAAAGCCCGACGGAACGAAGCTTCGCCCGTAGGCGGCCAGTTGCAGAATGTTTCCTTCCTGCGGCCGATTGAGATACACGGTTCCCCGCCAGCCGGCCGTGACTAGCGGCGGGCTCTTGGGGCCCGCGAAACCGCGCTGCGCGACGTGTGGCGGAACGTAATACGTGGCAAAGCGAATGGGGTCGCCGGGCCTGCGATCCGCTTTCGAGCGTTCGACCGCAAGGATCTGCGCATCGCAAACGAAATGCTGCACGCCGTCCGCGTCGTTTTTTGTCGGTGCGACGTTGTCGATGCGCACGCGGTAAACCTCTTGCGCCTCTTTGAGCAGTTGCTCGTAAGCGCCCGGCGGCAGCTCGGCGCGAGCCGTGGTCGAGAACGACGTAGCGCCGAGGAGGGCCACCGCGCATAAGATCACGAAGCGGGTCATTGTTGAATTCCTTTTCCTCAAGAAGGTGAGCTCAAGATGCGAAATGGCGGCCGGTCCAGAAAGCCCTTGCCGCCGGACCGGCGGATCAGCGATCACAGCTTCCAACCATCGAAGACGCGTCGGCGCAGCTCGTTCCATTCGGGAATGCGCGGGTCGGCCGGCTTGTGGGCCAACAGTTCCACGACCCAATCATCCATGTGCCGCATCCGCTCGGCCAGGCTGCCGATCGTGTTGGCGGCCAGTCGCGAAGTGATCGCCGGGTGACGTCCCATCAAATCGTCGAAGCTGGCCCGCGGCAAGCGAAACAAGCGCGCGGCCGATTTCGCACGCACGCTGGCCGAGTGCGGCGCCGGACTGAAATACGACATCTCGCCAATGCTGCTGTACGGTTCGAGCACGGCCAGGAGCGTTGGCTCGGCCGTGGCCGGACGCGAAGTGAGCTGCTTGAAGACCTCGCACGCGCCTTCCAAGAGCACCCACAGATCCTGACTGGTTTGCCCTTGACGCAACAGCACGTCGCCGGGGGCGAGCGATTTCAATTCACCCAGGCGGACGACTTCTTGGCGCTGCGCTTCGGACAAGCCCTGAAAGACCGGTATGTGGATCAAGACAGTGCTGTCGATCGTGGGATCTAAAGTCAAGAGATTCCTCCCAGAACGGTGGCCTGGCCAACGCGACCGATGCCCACGATGTACGCGGCTGTACGAAGACTGACTTTGCGTTCGCTGGCGAGCTCCCACACGCGCTCGAAGGCGAGGGAGAGCACGCGATCCAACTCCTGCCGCACGCGATTGAGGTCCCAACGATAGTGCTGCCGGTTCTGCACCCATTCGAAATAGCTGGCCGTCACGCCGCCGGCGTTGGCCAGAATGTCAGGCAGAATCACCACGCCCCGCGCGGCCAGGATGTCGTCGGCGTCGGGATAGACCGGCGCATTGGCGGCTTCGATGATGATTTTGGCCTTCACTTCTTCCGCGTTGGCGTGAGTGATCACGCCACCCAGTGCGGCCGGAACCAGCACCTCGACGTCGAGTGCCAGCAGCTCTTCGTTCGTAATCGCTTGCGCGCCATTGTAACCGGCCAGCAGCCCCTTGTGGTCGAGGGCGTAGCGCAGCATGGCGGGCACGTCGAGCCCTTCGGCCCGGTAGTACCCGCCCGTCTGATCGCCGATCGCTACCAGGCGAAATCCGGCCTCGTGCAGGAACTTGGCGGTGTGCGAGCCGACGTTGCCGAAACCTTGGATCGCCACGCGCGTATCGGCCGGTTTACGGCCCAGGCGCGCGAGCATCTTGTACGTGAGGATGCCCACGCCGCGGCCGGTCGCTTCCTCGCGGCCGGGCAGTCCGTGCATCTCGACCGGTTTGCCGGTGACGCAAGCGGGGCTGTAGCCGTGGTACTTGGCGTATTGATTCATGAACCACGCCATGACCTCGGCGTTGGTTCCCATGTCGGGAGCGGGAATGTCGGTGTCGGGACCGATCACATCGTGAATTCCGTCGACAAAGCGGCGGGTGATCAGCTCCAGCTCGCGCAAGCTGAATTTCGAGGGATCGATCGCCAGGCCCCCCTTGGCGCCGCCGTAGGGGAGATCGACGACGGCCGTCTTCCACGTCATTAGCGCGGCCAGCGAGCGGACCTCATCCATGTCGACGTCGGGATGGTAGCGCAGACCGCCCTTCATGGGCCCGCGCGCGTCGTCATGCTGGACTCGATAGCCGACGAAGGTGGCGATTTCCCCGTTGTCGCGCTCGATCGCGACTTGCACTTGCACTTCCCGCTTGGGAATCAGCAGCAGCCGCCGCATGTTTTCCGTAAGGTCGATTTGATCCGCGGCTCGGTTAAAATAGAGTTGCGTGGAGTCAAATGCTTTCATCTCTCCGCCTCTGCGCGCTCTCGTTGTTCCGCGCCCACCGACGAATTCGGTCTGGCAAGGAATCATATCCCTGGGCCCCGGATGGCTCAAGAACAGCCGTGTTTGGCCGGGCCTTGGCACGTGCCGCCTCGGGGACCTAGACTGAAAAGCGGCGGCGTTTTGTCGCGATCCGGGACGGAACATTTCTTTCGCGATTTGATGGTCGGCGGACCTTTCCATCCGCGCGGCTAAGGTTTCATGGCGCTCAGTATCCAAGAGTTCTGGCAGTTGGTCGTGGCCAGCGGCTTGCACGACGAAGAGAACTGCCGACGCCTGGCCGACGGTTTTTCCAAGGCACGCGAAAGCGGCGCGATCGAACGCACCGTGTCGCTGCCCGAATGGATGCTGCAAACAGGCGAAATGTCCCGCTACCAGGCCCGCATCCTGCTGGCCGGCAAGCCGGGACCATTTGCCTACGGCGATTATCTCGTCGTCGATCGCCTGGAAATCCCCGGGCTATCGGGTTTGTTTCGTGCCGTACACCGCCCGACGAAGATTAAAGTCACGCTGTCGTTTCTCAGCGGCGCACTGGCTGGGCCGGCTGTGCTGGAACAGTTGACGCGCGAGGCGGCGACGGCCGCGATGATCTCGCGCCATAAATGTGGCCCGTATTTGACGCATTGCCACGGCCTGGTCGACCTGGGCGCGTTCAAGTTCCTGGTCGTCGAAGAATTGCCCTCTGCGACCTTGGCCGATCGGTTGGCAGGAGGCAAAAAGCTGCCGCCCAAGGAAGCTGCGCGCATCGGCTGCCAGGTGCTGCTGGGTTTGATCGCATTTGGCGAAGCCCACGTGGGCCACGGAGCCGTGCGGCCGGGGCGCATCTGGCTTGCGCCGGATGGAACGGCCCGGCTGGCAACGTTTCCGCTCGTGCGCGATCCATTGGCGATTATCGGCGCCCAGGCGACGATCGAGCTGGAAGATGCCGCCGTCAATTATTGCGCCCCCGAGTGCATCAATGGCGAAGCGGCTAATTACAACAGCGACCTCTACAGTCTGGGCTGCGTGTTCTATGAAATGCTCAGTGGTCGCGTGCCGTTTCCATCGGGCGACCGACAGCGGCGTCTCGAACAGCATCGCACCGCGACACCGCAACCCCTCGATGAGACCAACCCGGCGATTCCCAAGAAGCTCTCCCAGTTAATAGCGATCCTGCTATCGAAAAAAACCGACGAGCGCGGCAAAGCGATGCCGTTTTTGCTCAAGGAGTTCGGCGCGGGCGCCAACTCCGGGCGCGTGCCGCCGGCGCGCGCTGAGCTCGACACGTGGCTGGCTGAACATGGCGAGGTCCCGGCTTCGCCGCCGTCGGATGCAGCGGTCGTGCCGATGTTGTTTAATCCGCACGAGAGCACATTAGCGCCCGGGCCGGGTCGACAAAAGCGCTCGCAGCGCAGCCGCTTGCCGATGATCGCCGGCATCGCAGCGGCGCTGCTGTTGGTTGCGGGCGGCGTGGCGTTTTACCTGAATTCCGGCACTCGCGCGCCGCAAAGAATCACGCCGCTGCCGATGGGCGTGCCTCCAGCAGCAGAGACCGCAGGCGCGCCCTCTGGCGAAGGCACGCCTGCTGAGGGCGAATCGCCAGCGCATGTTGCCGAAGCGACGGCAACCGATACGGCGCACATTGCGGTCGAGAAGTCCGGCGCTGAACCATCCGCCTCGGGCGGCGCCGGTGAATTGATCACGGCGCTCGACGGAACGATGTGGGCCTCGCCGACGCACGGTGCGCCGCTCGACTTGAAATACCTCGCGCCCGGCGCGGAAGTGATTATTGCCCTGCGGCCGGCGCAATTCGCCAGCCGCACGGAAACAGAGAAGCTGCTTGATCCACGCACGCTGGGACTTTTGGGCGAGTTTGTTGCCCAGCAGTTGCCGGCGCTGGCCGCCGCGCCGTTGGCGGAAATCGACGCGGCAGTGATCGGTGTATTGGATAGTGCCACGGGCGCGCCGCGATTGTCGCTGGTGATCACGCGTCACGAGCCGGCGACCGCCGACGAATTGCTCAAGGCCTGGGGCAATCCCGCCGCGCAGGAAAAAGATGGCGTCACCTTCTATCGCGAAAAAGACCGAGCTTTCTGGCTGCCCGGCGAAGCCGACGCCGCGGGGAAAACCCTGGTCATCGGGCCAGCCGATTTGATCGTCGAAGAAGTCATTCCGGCTGGTGACGCGGCACCCGCGCTCAGCCGTGACCTGGAAGAACTTCTGGCGACGAGCGATCGGGATAGAGACCTGACGATCCTCGCTTCGCCCGGCATATTACAGACGGCCAGCGGCGAGTGGTTTCCGGGCAACACTTCGCGGTTGCGCGGCGCGCTCGACTGGTTTCTCTCGGGACATGAGAGCGACGTAACCGCCGGCGAGCGACCAGCCGAATCGTCGTCGCAAGATCCTGCCGCTGGCGCCCGTAGTATGGACATGTCGAGCCACGGGCTGCCGCAATCGGTACTGGCCAGTGCCCATCTGAGCGAGGCCGACTTGTTTTTGGAATTGCGTGCCAGCGTTGCCGCGAACCAGTCGGCCACCAACCTGGCGCGGGCGTTCGGAGATCGAGTGTCGCGGCTTCCCAAGCGAACGAGCGAGTACATTCGCGCGCTCGACTTGAGCGATTACAGCCGCGACGTGCTCTTCGGCTACCCGCTCATGATCGAGCAGCTCGGCAAGCACACGGTGGTGGGCACTGCCGGCCGGCAAGTGGTCTTGCGTGCCTATCTGCCCAGCGTGGCAGCGCACAATCTGGCGCTGGGCGTGAACCTGGCGCTGGCCGAACGATTGCGGTCCGGCGGTGCCAGCGCTCCGCGTCAGGCGACGACGGCGAAACCTTCGACCAGCGAGCCCTTGGCTCAAAGGCTCGACCGGAAGATGTCGCTGGTTTTCGACCGGGCCACCCTGGAAAAGGCCCTGCAAACGGTGGGCGAGGAAATCGGGACCGAGGTGGTCATCCTGGGCGCGGATTTGCAATTGGAAGGGATTACGAAAAATCAATCTTTCGGCCTGCAAGAACGGGACCAAACAGCCCGAGAAATCTTGCAAAAGATTATGCGACGGGCCAACCCGGACGGTAAGCTGATATATGTGATCCGGGGTGGCGGCGCGGGGAACGGAGAGACCCTGGTCATAACGACGCGGGCGAGCGCCAGGCAACGAGGGGAAGCCGTGCCGGCTGAGCTCGCTGAACAACCATGAACCGACAAGACGCCCGATGACGCCGGACGTTTGCCGTCGGGAGATTGCCTGATGGAATTGTTCGCGGTTAGCTGTACCACCTGCCGGGCACGGCTGAAGGTGCGCGATCCGGCCGCCATCGGCAAGATCCTGGCCTGCCCCAAGTGCGGCAGCATGGTGCACGTGGTGGCGCCGGCCGGATGGACACCTCCCTCGACGGACACGATCAACAAGATCGCGGCCGAATCGACCAGCGGCAACACGGTGTCGATCACCAGACCCGTCATGCCGCAAGGCAGTGCACCAGCCGCAGCAAGCGCCGCACCATCAAAGCCAACGCGCCCCACTCAGTCAGAACCGGCGAAAGAACCGGCAGCAGCGCCAAAGACGGACGCAGCTGCTTCGACGACCGACAAAGCGTCCGCGCAGCGCGCAACCAATTCAAAACAACCGGCGACGGCAGCGGCCACCGCGACTCAGGGCGCAGCGACTGTCGCCACACCCGCGCCGACCGTGGCTGCCACTCCGCCTGCGACGTCGAGTGCTGTTGGAATTGCAGCGGCTGCTGCGCCGGAAGGGCCGAGCTTTGCGTCGCGCGTTCTCGCCGCGATCTCCGAGCATCGCCTGGTGCTGTTGACGGCGCCGGTGGTGCTGCTGGTGCTCGCGCTTTTTGCCTGGATCCTGTTCCCGCCGAACGGTGAATCGGCGGACAACCTGGCAAGCGCGCCGCAAATCACCGCGGCGCCGGCCGGCGATGTGCAGACGCCCACGGGTGTGCCGCCAGCGACGGACGTCGATCGACCTCGTACGCCCGACGGCGACACGGCGCCGCCGACGGTTGCCGACGATGGTTCTCAAACACCGGGCAGCGCAGCGCCCGGTGTATTGGGTGATGTTGCCGCGCGCCGGTCGGAAGAAGCGCCGCCGAACCTGGCCGATCTGGCGAACGATGCGGCCGACGAGGGGAACCCTCCGCAGCCGATCGCAGAAGAGCCTGATATCGCAGCTCCTGACATGCCGGCCGACGACGCGCCCCCCGTCGCAAACCGTGGCAAGGCTCCGGCCGCTGGTCCCGGGAATTTAACCCGGCCGATCGTGCCTTTTGGCGCGGCGCCCGCGGGGGACGCCTTGCCGCCCGCAACGGCCGATGCCGCCGTGCCCGACGCGCCCGAGGCGCAAGCGCCCGCCGACGATGCCGACGGCGACATGGTCGTCGGGCACGAGTCGATGCCGCCCGTGGACGTGGCCGCGCGATTGGATGATCCTTTGCCGGCCGTGCAATTCAAGCGGATCGCACTGGCCGATTATTGCGATTTCCTGTCGCGCTTGAGCACCATTCCGATCACACTCGACATCGACGCACTGGCGATCGTGAACGTGCGTCCTGGTGACCAGATATCGGTGGCGCTCGAAGATACGACCGTTGGCGATGCTTTGACCGAGGTGCTGGCCAAGCGTGGGCTGATGTTCCTGGTTGACGGGCAGCAACTGGTCGTAACCAGTCCGGACCGCAAGGCCGCGAAACCATCGAGCGTCAGCTACGACGTTCACGATCTGGCCGGGCAGGGTGGCGACGACATCGCCGGCGTGATGACCCTGGTTACACGCTTCGTCAGCCCTGCAGGCTGGCAGGAGACCGGCGGTCCGGGGCGCGCGCGAATCGCCGATGGCATGCTGCAAATCGAGCAGGATCCCATTACCCAGCGCAACGTCGCTCTCTTCTTGGATAAGCTGCGCGTAGCTCGCGGGCTGGCCCCGAAAGAGACGAAGCCCGAGGATGTGACGCTCAAGTCGAAGTACGCGCGGGCCAAGGCAACGCTCGATCAGGTGATGACGGCCAACTTCAGCGTCGAGACGCCGCTGGTCGAAGTGCTAAGCTGGCTCGGACGCGAGAAGTCGACGCGCGTCGTCATTGACGAAGCGTCGCTTGCACAAGCGGGCCTGTGGTCGCACGTTCCGGCCAAGGTTGTTGTCGAGAAGCAGCCGCTGTACGAGTTCTTGTCGGCGCTGTTATCTCCCCTTGGCATGACCTATCGGATCGTGGGCGACCGGACGGTGCAGGTTTTCGCGCGGCAATCGCAGGGCGATCGGATGGAGTTCGAGATCTACTCGCTCAAGGATTTGCTGGCGGCCCGGCTGGACGCGGCCGAAATCATCGAGCGGCTGCGCAAGCAGTTCGATCCGGCCTCGTGGACCGAAGGGGGCGGACTGGGCGCGATGGAATTCGACGAGCCCAGCCAGAGCCTGCTCGTGGTGCAGACCCCGGAAGCGCAGGTGCGCCTGGAAAACTTGCTGCTGCGGGCCAAGCCCGGCGCTCGCCCGATGCCCTAGCAGCCTGTTGAAAAAAGCCCTCGTGGCTTTTTTCAACCTCGCCAAGTGCGAAGCAGAGCTTCGCACGGCTCGCAAAATAACGACTTACGTCGATATTTTGCCATCGCATCCCTGCGATGTCGCAGCCCGTTGAGTTCTTCAACAGGCTGCTAGGCGTAACACCGCAAGTGCCAGGCCAAAATCAGGCCACCGCGGTAACCTGGCGTCAGGACGCGGCCCTCCGACCGGCACCACGGCGGCGAATGATGGCCTATGCTTGTTTTAGTTGGCCAACCCGGCTTGCGGCCACGCGGCGACGAGTGCAGAATACCGTCATGACCTCTGCCCACACGACCAGCTGGTTTTGGTTTTACTTTACCCCGACGGGTCGCGGGGCCGGAGGAGGTATCTAAACCTCACGCGACAAAGTGCTGTTCACAAGCCCCGACGACCCCCAGTGGTCCTCGGGGCTTTTTTTTTGACCGCATTCGATCTTCTATCGCACAGGAGTATCCCAGGTGATCGTCGTCATGAATCAAGATGCCACAGCGGACCAGGTGAACCATATGGTCGAGCGCATTACGAATCTCGGTTTGAAGCCGCATGTGTTGCACGGTGTCGAGCGCACCGTCGTGGCGGCCATCGGGCCGGAGCGCGATGGCTTGAAGGAATCGTTGGAAAGTGGGGTGGGCGTGGCCGAAGTGCTGCCGATCCTCGCGCCTTACAAGATTGCCAGCCGCGAAGTGAAGGCCGAACCCACGGTGGTGCGCGCTGGCGGCCTGACCGTGGGCGGCGGTACGATCGGCGTGATCGCGGGTCCCTGTTCGGTCGAGACCGAAGAGCAATTGCTTTCGACCGCGCGGGCTTGTAAGGCGGCCGGCGCCACGGCGCTGCGCGGCGGCGCGTTCAAACCCCGCACGAGCCCCTACAGCTTCCAAGGCCTGAAAGAGGACGGCCTGAAGATGCTGGCCGCGGCGCGCCAGGAAACCGGTTTGGCCGTCGTCACCGAAGTGATGGCCACCGAGGACGTGGCGCTCGTGGCGCGCTACACCGACGTGCTGCAAGTCGGCGCGCGCAACATGCAGAACTACCGCTTGCTGGAAGCGGTGGGCAAAGGGGGTAAGCCGGTGCTGCTCAAGCGCGGCCCGAGCGCCACGATGGAAGAATTGCTGCTGGCGGCCGAATACATTCTCGACGCCGGTAATCCGGATGTGATGTTGTGCGAGCGCGGCATCCGCACGTTCGAATCGCACACGCGCTTCACGCTGCCGCTGGCGACGGTGGCCTATCTGCACGCTAAGACGCACCTGCCCGTGGTGGTCGATCCCAGCCATGGCACCGGTCACACCTACCTGGTGCCGCGTATGGCCGCGGCCAGCGTGGCGGCGGGCGCCGACGGACTGATTCTGGAGGTACACCCCGATCCGGAGAACGCGCTTTCCGACGGCTATCAATCGCTTAACTTCAAACAGTTCGCCGAAACGATGGCCCTGTGCCGGAAGGTGGCCGGCGCGCTGGGGCAAAAGATGTAAGGCGGGGCGCGCTTTGCACCGTTGCCGCAGCGGTGCGGGCGCAATCGCTGAGCTTGCCCGCGCGGTTGTCAATTGTCAGGGCGCGGCCCATACTTGAACGTGCCGCTGGAATGTGCATGGCAGGCATGCCGGGCGGCGTTCGCAGTGCGCGAACGGGGAAAATCGGCGCGCAAGTAGCGTGGTAACGCGTAGTTTTCGGCCGCAAGCCGTCCCGGGCGAATGTTCGACCACGATGCCGATCCCGGCCGTCATCCGGCAATAACCATGGCCGACGTCTCTGGTAAAACTCGCGAGTCGCCTGCCGATGCCGACCTGTCGGGCCGGCAGCTCGACGACTTCTATCTATTGCGCCGGCTGGCGCAAGGCGCGATGGCCGAGGTGTATTTGGCCGAACAGCGTTCCCTGCGGCGGCAGGTGGCCTTCAAGGTCTTGAAGAGCCAGCTGGCCAAGGACGAAAGCTACGTCAAGCGCTTTCACAACGAAGCGCACGCGGCGGCCAGCCTGGTGCAGGCCAACATCGTGCAGATTTACGCCGTCGGCTGCGCGGACAATACTCACTACATCGCCCAGGAGTACGTGCAGGGGCAGAATCTTTCGGAGTGGATGGCCCGCCGCGGCCCGCCCGAGGTGGCGCTGGCCGTGAAGATCATGCGGCAGGTAACGGCCGCTCTGCAAAAAGCGGCCGAGCGCGGCATCGTACACCGCGACATCAAGCCTGAGAATATCATGATCGCGCGGACCGGCGAGGTGAAGGTCGCCGACTTCGGCCTGGCGCGAAACAGCGATGGCGCGAATAACGCGCTGACGCAAGTGGGGGTGACGATGGGCACGCCACTCTACATGAGCCCGGAGCAGGTCGAAGGGCGACCGCTCGATCCGCGCAGCGATTTGTATTCGTTCGGCGTGACGTGCTACCAGATGCTGGCCGGCCATACGCCCTTTCGTGGCGAATCGGCCCTGGCGATTGCCGTCCAGCATTTGAAGACGCAGCCGGATCGGCTGGAAAACATTCGCACCGATTTGCCGCCGGCACTGTGCCGGATCGTACACAAGCTATTGGCCAAAGACCCGCAAGGACGCTATGCAAGCGCGCGCGAACTGCTGCAAGACTTGCGGATGTTGCAGTTGCCGGGCGAAGCAGAATGGCAAGACGACGACGAGCTGCCACCCGAGGAGCGCGAGGCGCTGGCCACGATCGGCGCGGCGACGCAGCACCTGGCGGCGGTCATGAAGACTTCGTCGATGCCGATCCTTCGTGGCCGCTTTTACGCACTGGTGGCCTTGGCCGTGGTCGCGGCTTTTGCGGCCGGAGGATGGCTGGCGTGGGAAACGCGCCGTCCGCTGTTGACGTCGACCGCAGGCGGGACACAGGTTTTCAAATGTGCCGACGGCGACGAGCAGTTCATCGTCGCCACCTGGGCGCCGACGAACCGCGAGGCCTGGCTGAAAAGTGTCGCCAAGTATTTTCCGGAGGATCGCGCATCGATCGCCAAGGCCAACCAGGAGTTGGCCCTGTTCTATCTGCAGATGGGGCGGCAATGGGAGGCGCTATTGGTTTTCGAAGAACTGGCCGCCGGCCCCGAGCCTGACCAGCGGGCCTTCGGCCTGGCCGGGGCCAGCCTGGTGCGGGCGCGGCAAAACGAATACCAGCAGGCGGCCGCCGACCTGATGGAGTTGTGGCCGATTCGCAAGAATCTGACGGACTCGCGCATGGCGCCCCTCTTGCAGATTGCCGTTTCCGAAGTGCGAAAGCAGCGCGGCCAGGAAGCCGCGGCCGAATGGGAGGATTGGCAGAAGTCTTTGCAATCACTCGACACGGAGTGAACCGTACGCGGTAGCGCTCTGGTCTTTGCGGAGGTGATCCATGTTCCATTTCCTGTCGCTCGTTGTAGTGCTGTCGGCATACTCGCTCACCTCGATCGCAGCGGCAGCGGACGGCGACAAGCCCACGCCCGAGGAAACCGCCGCCATGCAGGGCGCCTGGAAAATCGAGTCGCTCATCAGCGACGGCGAGCCGGTGGCAGCCGAAACGATTCGGACCTGGCGACGGCTCGTCAAGAATGACCGCGTGACGTGGAAGCGCGGCGAGGAGACGCTGGTCGAGCTGTCGATCCAATACAATCCGCGCGCCAAGCCGATGACGATGGTCAGCACGATCGAGAGTGGGGATGCGAAAGGGCAGACGATGCTATCGATTTACGAGCTCAACGGCGATGAGCTGCGCGTTTGTTTCGCCCCGCCCGGCAAGCCGCGCCCGAAGGAGTTTTCCAGCACCCCGGGATCCGGCGTTCTCATGTACACGGCACGGCGGATCCCCTAGCAGCCTGTTGAAAAAAGCCCTCGTGGCTTTTTTCAACCTCGCCAAGTGCGAAGCAAAGCTTCGCACGGCTCGCAAAATAACGACTTACGTCGATATTTTGCCATCGCATCCCTGCGATGTCGCAGCCCGTTGAGTT
>DASZWQ010000030.1 GCA_035546535.1 Pirellulales bacterium
CCTGCACTAAAAAAATCGGGTCGACAGGTTCCCTACAAGCCCGAAGCGCCAGCGAGGGCGGGAGAGGTGTGCAATCCCTCGCTGGCGCTTCGGGCTAGTGCTTGGTCACAGCTTGATTCTCGGGTTTGGGTGCCGTGGCCACGCTTGCCGTGGCCACGTCGGATTACTACGCGGCCCGACTTCGAGTCAACGCCATGCTCACGCAAGCGTGAGCATGGCACCCGAACTTATAGCTGTGACAGGGCACTCGTCTTGCGGCATCCAACTTCCAGGTTTCCGGATGCGCCAGAGCCATCATGCAACGAGCGTTCTACACACGATCGTCGTAGTACGATTCGCGCCGACGGCTATCGCGGCGGCGGGCGAACATCGGGCGCGGGACGTAGCCCTCGCCGTCTTCGCGGATCACGTAGCCGGAGAGTAACCGGTAAAAGAAGAGCAGCACGAACGCGCCGCCGGTCGCCACCAGAAAGCCCACGGGCGTCAGCGGCGAAACCCGATAGTCGGGCACGAAGAATGACAAGATGCCGCAACCGACAATGGCCCCGCCGATACCGATGCCGAGCGTGGCGACGGCTCCGCCCGGATCGCGGCCGGGCATGAGCCCTTTGGCGAGCAGTCCCGCGATCGTGCCAAAGCCGACCCACACGAAAGCTTCGTTGGCCCAGTACTGGGCCATTTCAGCGAGTTCCGGCTGTGGCATGATTCGCTCTATCCCCGTAGCACGCTGATTCCACTCTTCGCCAGCCTGGTGACCGCGGCCGCTCGGCGAAGCGTCCCGCGAACACCAGTGGCGAAGAGCATCGGTCCCCCCTGTGCGCCCCGATCACATACCGATTTGTTCCGCCGTCACGGCGGTAGCACGTATGTGCTCGGCAGGTAGCCGAGGCGCCCGACAAAACTTGTATGGCAGCGGTCGTGTGCCGCCGCAGGTGGTTGCATTGGTTTCTATTGCGGATTGAAGGGATCGTTGTCCGCTGGCGCTTCACCGGCCGGTGCTTCGTCCGGCGGCATGGCGTCGGCAGCGGGCGGTGCGGCAGCACCGTTAAGCGGGGCTGGTCCAGCGCCGGGCGGCGGCTGTACCATCGTCGCCGGTTGATCGAGATCGCCACCCGGGCGCGGTCCTGCCTCGGCCGGTCCGATGGGTGCGGCGGCGGGTCGCGAGGCGCGACCCGTGCCGTAGGCCTTCATTGCCGCCGCTTCGCGCGAGAGCTTGAACTCAGGGCCCGGCGGAAAATATTGAATGTCGTCTTTTTGCCAGTAAGGGCTGGGCAAGGTCTGGCCGGCGTAATCGCTCTGGCAACCGACGCTCGTGGCCACGACCAATAGCATCGCGGTAACGCCGCCTGCGCGGATTTTGGAGAACTCTGACCGAGCCATCGGTTTTCCCTGCTCCGTTTTGTACGCGAAGCGAACTGGTGCAATCGTTACAACCGGCAAAATTGCTACCCTGCTTTATCGTCCTTGCGGCGTGCGGACTTTCGGCAGATTTGGAAGAATTTGCCGGAAACGGCACGGCTCGATACGGCTTTCATTGCTTCGCGGGCCCACTGCTAGCGGGGGCAAGTGCAATGCCCGCAGCGGGTTGGTATGCCGAATGGCAGGAGCTCGGTTTTTGCTAACTTGCCCGCCGCTCGGTATGCTGGAAATTGCCTGGCGCCGGGCCACCCTGTCTCATTTCTCCCGGCCGGCGAGCCTGCGGGAACGGCAGGCAAAACGCATGTCGCGGCGTGGTCTTGCGTGCCGCCATGCGCCACGGCAAGCGTGGGGTAGAGGAGGAGATTTCGACGTGGCTGCAACTGTGTCGCGCGACCGGCCGGCTCTGGTGTCACTCCCTAGGTGGCTAGCGTGCGCCGCTCTGATCGGCGCCCTGTTGGCACTTCCGCCGGCGGCCCAGGCACAATTGGGATTCACCATCCCTTCGGGCCAGTACCTGGGCAGCTTTCCCACGTATTGGGACGGCGACTATCGCGACGCGCTTCTGGAATTCCAATCGGCGGCGCGCGGCGGAATTCGGGCCGGCACGAATCGCTGGATCGATTCGATCTGCTATTTCACGATGGTCGGCGAGTGCTACTACCAGTTGGGACAGAACCAACTGGCGCTGGCGCAATATACGAGCGCCTTGCAACTGTACTCGGCGTTCAACAACTGGATGATGCAGGTGCAGTTTCCGCCGGGGATCCGCGGCGCCAATCCCGGCCAGTTCAAGCCCGTCCCCTGGGGACGCAGTGCGCGCGCCGTGGTGCTGGGGAACTATCCCGATACGTTTCCCATTCTGCAGGGGCAATTCACCAATTTGCAGAACCTGGTGGCGCAGGGGGGCGGCGTTGCTTCGGCGCCGATGATGACGGCCATCGGCGTGCAGGAAATCGTCCGCTGCACGTCCCTCGCCATGCGCCGCCGCCGGGAACTGATGGGCCCGGCGTGCGCTCAGGATCAGTTGACGAACGACCTGATCACGGTCTTTTCGCGCCGACCCGGCCATCCCAATCATTGGACCGAGTGCTGGATCGACCTGCAGCTGGGCATCGCCTTTTCGTGCGGTGGCAAAGACGCGCAGGCCAAAACCTCTCTGGAGCGCGCCGTGCTGGCGGCCGGGGAATTCGACCATCCGCTGACCGGCATGGCATTTCTGGAACTGGGACGATTGGCGCTCTTGGCCGCCGACTACGACGCCGCGGCGAATTATTTCGCCGAGGCGAGCTACGCGGCCGCCATGTACCTCGACCCGACCACGATTGAAGAGGCCTTCCGCTACGGACAAACCACGCACTTGATGGCGAATCGGCCGGGGCTGTTTCCGCCGCTGGCCGCCGCCACGCTGTGGGCCAAGGCCAACAATCTGCGCCATCTGAACGTGTCGACGCAGATCCTGGCCGCCGAAAATTATTGCGTTCTCGGCGAACCCCAAGCGGCAGCGAACTTGCTGACCTCGGCCGCGACCTCCATGGCTCGCCGGGCGATGGCGGTCGGAAAGATGGGCGCCCGGCTGAACTTCATCTCGGCCTTGGCGGCCTACCAGCAAGGCGAGATGGAACTCGGCGATCAGAAGCTGACCTCGGCAATGACGTTCCAGAAGACCAGCTCGCTGCGGTTATTCCACATCACGCTGGCCGACACGTTGTACACCGACGGCACCTACAGCCCACGCGTGGCCATGGATCTTTACGGCGAAGTGCTACGCGACCCGACGGCGGCCGACTGGGCCAGCGATCCGCTGGAAGCGTTGTCAGTAATGATGACACCGCACGAACTGGAGTACGAACACTGGTTCGAGGTGGCGGTCGATCGCAAGGACCATGAACGGGTGCTGGAGATCAGCGACCTGGCGCGGCGGCATCGGTTCTTGAGCACGCTCGAGTTTGGCGGGCGCATGCACAATCTGCGCTGGCTGCTGGAAGGGCCGGACGACAATCTCGACCAGGCCGCCAAGCTGCAGCGGCAAGACTTGCTGGCGCGATACCCGGACTACGAAAAGCTGCACCTGGCGGCCGAGAAACTGCACACCGAGCTGAAGCAAGCGCCGCTGGTGGCCGAAGATCCCTCGGCGGGGCATGCGCAGGCAAACAAGCTGGCCACGCTCTCCGAGACGAGCCACGCGCAAGAACTGCTGCTACGGCAGATCGCCGTGCGCCGCGAGCCGTGCGAACTGATTTTTCCGCCGTTTCGCCCGACGAAGGATATCAAGGCCGCGCTGCCCGAGGGGCATGCCATTCTCAGTTTCTTTTCCACGCCGCGGCAGGCTTATGCCATCCTGATGACGCGCGACAAGTACGGTTATTGGAAAGTGCCGCGCGGCGACCAGTTGACCCGACCCGTGATGAAGCTGCTGCAAGCGTTCGGCAGCGTCGACGGCAACCGGCAATTGACGCTCAAGGATCTGACCACTGCGAACTGGAAGGAAACGGCCAAACAGATCTTCGACGCCATTACCAAGGACTCGCGCGCCGACCTGAAGAGCTTCACGGAACTGGCCATCGTGCCGGACGGCGCGCTGTGGTACCTGCCCTTCGAAGCGCTGCCGGTGAACGTCGATGGAGAGCAGGTGCCGCTGGGGACCAAGGTGCAGATTCGCTACGCGCCGCTCGTGTCACTGGCCGTCGGCGATCCACGGCCGCGCCGCGCGGGCGGGAATACCGCCGTGGTCGTCGGCAAACTGATTCTGAGTGGCGACACGGCGCAGTCGACGACCGCATTCGACGAGATTTCGAAGGTGTTGCCGGGCGCCGTGGCGTTGCACGCGCCGCTCCCCAAGGACTTGCCCGCCTATGCGACGTTATTCGACGGGCTGATCGTGCTGAACGAAGTGCCGACCTCCGACGAAGAACCGTACGAATGGTCGCCGCTGCCGCAGGATCAAAAAGCAACGGGGACGATTGCCAACTGGTTCCCGCTTCCGTTCGGCGGTCCTGATTTCGTCATCATGCCCTCGTTCCACACGGCGGCCGAGCGGGCCATGAAGAAGCAAACGGGCGAGCCGGGCAACGAACTGTTCCTCTCGATATGCGCCCTGATGGCCAATGGCACGCGCACGGTTTTACTAAGCCGCTGGCGCACGGGCGGACAGTCGAGCATGGACCTGGTCCGCGAATTCGTGCAGGAATTGCCGCACGCCAGCGCGGCCGATGCCTGGCAGCGCAGCTTGCTCTTGGTAACGAAGGACACACTGAACCCGGCCGGCGAGCCGCGCTTGCGCCTGACGGCGCAGGAAGAGGCACCGTCGGCCGACCATCCGTTCTTCTGGGCCGGCTATTTGCTGGCCGACACGGGAACGCTGCCGCAGGAATTGGCCGACAAGCTGCGCCAGGAGCAGATTGACAACGCCGCGGCTGAAAAACCTGCCGCGGCGAAACCGAGAGGTCCCGGCGGCGCCGCACCAGGGCAGCCGCGTGCGCAGGGTGCGGCCGAGAATCCGGCCGCCGGCGGTCCGCCACCATTTCCCACGGTGGGCGGGGCAGGCGGAATTGGACAGGCGACGCCCCAACAGCCCGGCACGCCGCAACAGCGCGGCGGACAGCCGGCCTTCGGCATGCCGCTCGACGGAGGCGCGCAGCAGCAGCCGGGCGGGCTGCCGCAACAAGTGCCGGCAGGCGGCGGATTCAACCGCGCGCGCGGTGGTATGACGCCCGGTGGCTTCGGCGCGCCGAATGGCGCGGCGGGTGGTGGTCCCAACGGCGCTGCGAATGGGGGCGCCAACGGCGCAGCGAATGGCTTTCCGAACGGTGCTCCGAACGGCGTTCCGAATAATGCTCCGAACGGTGCTGCGGCGAATAATTCTGGCCTAGGACCGGCCGGCGGTCCGATGCAAGGTGGCTTTGACGGCAGTGCTGACGAGCCTGCCGGCAAGCCGGGTCGCAAAGGCAAAACGCCCAAGACGCCGCGCACGCGCGGTGCCAAGGCGCAGCAAGCGGAAGAAGAGGGAGTTGTTCCCAACAACCTGTTTTCCGACGATGGCGCCGCTGACGACGGCACCGGCAAAGCACCGCCCAAGCGCCCGCGTACGAAAACGCCGCCCAAGACCAAGAAGCCAGCCGCGCCAAAGTCGAAACCGAAGGACGACGACGATTCCTAGACGTTGCCTCTCGCGCCGAATCTGCCACGTCGAAGGTGGCAATCGAGGAATCGGCCGCGTCTGCCAGCTTTGCGACGTGGCAGTTGTAATTAACCAGGCAGCGATACTTCGAGCGCACTTTGTGTTGCTTTGTTATGAACGTGTGAAAATCGTTGCGTAGGGCTTTCTTAGCCCGTAGGCTTGGCGGCCATGCCAGGCGAGTCTCATGCGAATGACGCCACCCATCTGCCGCGCATTCGCGGCGCGCTGCGGCGCCGGGCCTTAACGCTCGGTTATGTCAACGGCGTGTTGTGGAGCGTCGGCAACGGGCTGACGACCGGCACGCTCGTTTATTACCTGGCGCAGGAGCTGGGAGCCAAAGGAACGGCGCTCGGCGTATTGATCGCGGCGCCGTCGCTGATTGGTTTGTTGCGCTTGGCGACACCTGCCCTGATCGGGCCGCTGGGCGGGATCAAGGCGACCTGCCTGAAGGCCTCCCTGGCCAGCTATTTGCTATTGGCGATTGGTTTGCCCGGTGTGACGCTTGCGCCGGGGATTCAGCGGTCCACGGCGCTAGCGGGGCTGCTCACGCTCATCTGTGTCCACCAATTGCTCGAGTACGTCGGCAGCGTCGCGCTCTGGTCGTGGCTGTCGGCGCTCGTGCCGGTGCGCATTCGCGGGCGCTACTTCGGCCGGCGACAGGTGTGGCAGCTCCTATTTCTGATGCCTGCGTTGTTTCTCAGTGGTCGCTTCACCGACGATTGGAAGCAAACCTACAAAGAATCGCAGCCGGAGCGGTTGCTCTTGGGCTACATCATTCCGAATTGCGTAGGGGCAGGCTTATTGCTGGCGTCGCTCGTGCCACTCGTGATGATGCCTGACGTGCCGGCGCCGCGGCGCCGCGCCTCGATGACACGCCGCTGGCCGGTCGGCGATCTCGCGTTCCGGCGATTGCTCGTTTACCGCGCCTGGTTCTCGTTCTTTAACGGCATCTCGCAGGCCGCGCAGAATATCTATGTGTACGTGCTCGGGATCGGTGTCCTGCCCATGCAGATGATGCAACTGGGGATGCGCGGCGGTCAGATGGCGCTCAGCCCGCTGGCCGGGCGCGCGAGCGATCGCTTCGGTAACCGGCCGGTGCTGGAATTGAGCCAGGCGCTCGTGGCCTTGGGGCTGCTCTTTTATTTTCTGGCGTCGCCTGAGCATCCGTGGTGGATCACGGGCGCCTGGGTCTTCTGGTCGGCCTACGTCGGCCTGAACATCTGCCTGACGAACATCATGCTCAAGCTGGCGCCGTCGCAAGACAACGCCGGATACATCGCCTCGTTCGAGGCGTTAGGCGGCGTTGCGTACGGGCTAAGCACATTGGCCGGCGGCTATTTGTTCGACCGTCTGCGCGACGCGCATTTTCACACGTCGCTCGGTGGGATCGAGATCGATCACTTTGCGATTCTGTTTCTCGTGGGCGTGATCACGCGAGCACTGGGCGTGGTTTGGCTGGCGCGCATTCCTGAGCCTGGCGCGTGGCGCTGGCGAGAGATTCTGAAACGTCGCCCGAGCTAGTGGATGGCTCGAACTCTTGCCTGTTCAGCATGCTACGTCGAGCGCAAGGGATTCCGGTACGTCGCGCATTTCTGACGCCGAAGGCGTCAAACAATATAGCCCAGGGCAACGCCCTGGGTGAATTTCGCGTCCATGTTCGTCGTTATTGAGCCCTGTAGGGGCGGCACAATGAATCGAAAGACGCGCGGAATTGTATCGCCCTTTCAGGGCTCGGCTCATTGGTTTGTGCATGTGGCCCCAGGGCGTTGCCCTGGGCTGACTTATTGCACACCTTTGGTGTGCGACTCTCAAAACACAACGCGTGAAATGCGGGGATGCCCCACGGTGAGCTTGGCAATAACACCCGAATCCCGCGGTAAATGTGTGACGGTCCACCGGTGCTAAGCCGGCGACCAGCCGGGCTGGGGGCGCTCGAAAACGCGTGGCGGCTTGCCGCCGGCAAGCTTTTCGATCGCCGCCGCGTGCGCGGCAACGGCTTCCTGAGTTGTCAGCACGTCGAAAGCCAGGTCGAAACTCTGCGACGCGCCGGGCTGGAGTGTCGGCACGCGCCCCTGCTGCTCTTCGAACGAGCGAACGTTCGGGTAATTCGTCCCCGGTTCGAGTCCGGTGACGTATCCGTCCGACCCTGGCTGCTGCAATTTCCATTGCGTGAAGCAGGGAAGTTGCCGGGTATTGAAATGTAGCGCCGCTGCACGGTCGTCAGCCGCCTTGAGCAGCACGTTCGTGCGCCCTTCGGCATCCGCGGCTAGCGTGAAGAAATGAACGAATTCTCCGAGCCCTGCTTCCCCAGGTCCGTATGTGTTCCAGCGCGCCACGTCTGTCGCCGAATGCGATGTCTGCGGTACCACGTTCACGGCCGGCGCCACGAGCGTCGCGCCTGGCTGCAAAAAGGGCAAGCCGAAATTGATGTGGTACAAGAGCTCGAAATCCGTCGGCTCGCTCGACAGGTTCGTTACTTCGTCATGAATCGAGAAGCTTGGCTCGCCGCCGCGCAATCGCACTGTCGACGTCAGCCGCAGCTTGCGGCCGAACAGCCGTGACTCGTCCACGATACCGCTGACGCTGATCTCGCCGGTTTGACCGTCGACGGAGATTTCGACGCGATGCGCCGGCGTATTTGCGATCCGGCCGTGCAAGGGATGCACCAGGCGGCCCGCTTCATTCCATTCGGGGCCGCCGTTCGATTCCAGCCCGCAGCGGCACAGCCATTCGTCGAAGCCGGCCAGCCAGCCGATGCCCGATCCTTCGAACAAATTGACGAACGTCGGATGCACCGGGCCGCGCACGGGCGATTGCCAGCCAAGCTCGACGTCGCCGCAGAATACCTTGTGAATGCCCATGCCGCGCGTCGGTAGCAGCACTAAGCGCACGGCGCCGTTTTCTACCTCGATGACGTCAACGCCATCGCCGAGGCCGCCGCGCAGCACGTACTTCTTGACACGCAATCCGCGCACCAGCTCGCCCGTGAAATCGGCCGGCCCCCGTTCCAATTCCGGCACAAACACCCGCTGGTCGACGTCGGTCAGCAGCCACGACTGGCTCATGCTATGCATCCCTGGCAAAATGGGCTCGATCTCGGCAATGGGCGACTTCCTGCTGTCGCGCCGTCACGGTAAGGCCATGAATCTACGGATTGCGAGTCGATCTGGCCAGGACCAAGGGACGTTGGACCGTCATTTCACCAAGGTCGTGGCGGCTTTGCCTTCTTCTTGCACCAGGAACACGAGCAGCCTGGCCGGCTTCGACTTGCTGGCGTTGCGGCTGACGACGTGGATCGTGCCGGGCGGTTCGTACCACATGTCCCCCTGCTTGAAGGTCTTTAGTTCCTCTCCTTGCAGCTGGCTCTCGACCATGCCTTCGAGCACGTAGGCAAACACAGCCACGTCGTGCCGGTGCTTGGGCGAGGCGCCTCCCGCGGCATAATTGACCGTAATTACGTTCACCTTGCGAAAATCGCCCTGCGGCAACATCTGCTCGAAGACCTTGGCGATCGCGCTGCCGCTGCCGGGCGGAGTAACCTTCGCATCTTCGTCTTCATGCGAGAGAGCCAAGGACGTTGCCACGATCAGAACAAATGCGGCAATGGTGCCGGTCCAGACAAGGGGCGTTCGCAGTAAGGACATGGTCGATCTCCCAATGTTGGTGGGGGCGAAGGTCGTGGCGCGCATATTTTAACGCCTCGGTCCAATGGATTGACGGTCCACAGGCGTCGTGTGTGACGCGTTCCACGACCTTTCGGGCTGCTTGCGAACCGTTTCCCTAACGAATAAAACAAGTCCTTTCCAGGTAACCGTTTGCCGGGCGTTCTGCCGGGCATTTTCTCCTAGGAGTTTCGGCCGGATATGGCGACAGCGACCGTTTCTACCAAAGACGTGGTGGCCAAGGACAACGTAGCGAAGATTCTCGATGCCGCGCTCGACGCCGGCGGCGGACTGTTGCGGCTTACGCCTACCTGGGTGCCGCGCAGCTTCTTGCACCCGGGCAAACGCATCAAGCTGGCGCCGACCGACTGGTACGCCTACGGCGCTCACCGCGGCGGCATCGACGAGCGCTGGTTTGCCAGTACCACCGAGGCGGCCAACGACAACCGCACGCCCGACGAAGGGCTGAGCTACGTCACCTTCGAAAAGCAGCGATTCACGTTGCGCGACGCCGTGGCCGAGAAGGGATCGCGGCTGGTCGGCAAGACGATGTTCGATAAGTACAAGCGGTGGCCGGTGTACTCGAAGTTCTTCGACAACATGGGGCCCATCCCGCACCACATGCATCAGAAGTTCGAGCATGCGGCACTGACCGGCCAGGAAGGTAAGCCCGAGAGCTACTACTTCCCGCCGCAACTGAACAACGTCGACAACAACTTTGCCTATACGTTCATGGGGCTCGAGCCGGGCACGACGCGCGAGCAACTGCGCCGCTGCCTGGAGAACTGGTCGAAGGGGGATAACGGCATCCTCGACCTGTCGCGGGCCTTCCGCTTGAAGCGCGGTACCGGCTGGCTCATTCCGCCCGGCGTGCTGCACGCTCCGGGCTCGCTGTGCACTTACGAGCCGCAATGGGGCTCGGACGTGTTCGGCATGTTCCAGTCGTTGGTCGAAGGACGCGAGGTTCCCTGGGCCTTGCTCGTCAAGGATGTGCCCAAGGACAAGCACCAGGACCTCGATTTCATCATCGACCAGCTCGATTGGGAAAAGAACGTCGACACGCACTTCAAGGAAAACAACTATCTCGAGCCGATCGTCGACAAGGCGCGCAGCGGATCGGGCTACACCGATCGCTGGATCGTGTACGGCACGGTCGACGGCGCGCAACTGTTCAGCGCCAAGGAATTGACCCTCGAGCCGGGGGCGAAGTGCAAGATTCAAGACCCCGGCGCCAGCGGCTGGATCACGGTGCAAGGGCGCGGGCGGATGGGCAAGCTGGCGCTGCAGACGCCGGCCATGATTCATTTCGGCCAGCACACCGAGGATGAAGTGTTCATCACGCACGAAGCGGCCACGGCCGGCGTCGAAATCGAGAACACCGGGAGCGAACCGCTGGTGGGCCTGCGCTATTTTGGCCCTGATACGCACGCCAACCTGCCGAAGATGGGCGATTACAAACGCTGAACGCATTTTGCATTCGGTATTCTGTAGCCAGCCTTTTTGAGGCCGGGATGTGCAGGTAAGGCGTCGGGGGTCACAGACCCCGGCTACAGAGTTGAAACAAGTTTTCCATGGAGAAGCGGGTGCCACTGGTGGCTTGCCCACCAGTGCGACCTTTGCGGTTAGATATTACGACAACACGCTCGCGAGAACGCACGCATGAGCCCTACGCATAGCAATCAATCTCCGAAGCTGCACAACGCGGCCTGGCCGGGCGTCGTCGGCAAAGGACCCGATTCCGAGCCGCCGATCGAACTGGACACGATGCTCGACCTGACGGCCGCGGCCGAGGTCGACGGCGTGAAGTTCGACGGGGTCGACCTGTTTTTGTTCGCGCCGCACGTCGACATCGACTCGTCGGACGCGGATCTCAAGCAACTCGCCGACAGAGTGCGCTCGCGAGGCCTGGTCATCGGCTCGGTCGTGGCGCCGGTCTGGCCGCCCACGGGCGGAGGATCGGCCATGGGTAGCGAGCAAGAGCGAAAGGACTTTTTGACGCAGGTGCGCAAGGGCTGCCGCATCGCCAAGAAGCTGCGCGAACTGGGCGCGCGCCCCTACGGCGTCGTGCGCATCGATTCGGCCGTCGATCCCGGCACGTGGTCGCAAGGGGACGCGACAGCCAATTCGAAGAAGATCGCCGAGACATTCCGCGAAGCGGCCGCGATTGCGGATGACCATGGCGAACGTTTAGCGGCCGAAGGCGAGATCTGTTGGGGTGGCATGCACAGTTGGCGCCGCATGGTCGAGCTGTTGGAAATGGTCGACCGGCCGAAGACCGTCGGCTTCCAGGCCGACATGGCGCACACGCTTTTGTACCTGTTGGGCTATAACGCGCCCGAGGACCGTATTCTACCCGAGAAATTCGATTGGAAGGACACGGCGGGCCTGCAAGAGGGGCTGAAGAAGCTGACGGCCGCCTTGCGTCCCTGGACCATCGATTTCCACGTGGCCCAGAACGACGGCACGGTGAAAGGCTCGGGCTCGCACGACAAGACGGGGCGTCACTGCCTGCCCGACGATCCCAACGGCCGGCTGAACATCGCCCGGGATGCGGGCCACTGGCTGCGCGACGAAAAAGGCGCGCTCACCAAAAAATTCCAGCACATCTGCTGGGACGGCTGCATGTTCCCCAACGACGTCATGCACCGGCCGCAGACGTGGAATTCGATCCTGTCGGCCATGATCGCCGTCCGCGACGCGCACGGGTGGCGCGAATGACGAATGTCTAAATTCAAATCAGTACTGTCCGGTTAGAAGTCGAATAGGCGTCGTTGGTTAGGGTCGGGGTCTGTACGGTTTTGGTGTTGTGAGGTGGAAAGTAGCTGTAAAAGTGGGGTTTTCTCGAAGGTATTGACAGACAAGATTTGGAGGATTT